>NZ_JAMYSE010000023.1:0-80506 GCF_040321795.1 Mesorhizobium sp. M0244
ATCCACATGCGCCCGAACGAGCCGTGCAGCGCCAGTCGCAGCACGCCGCTCGGCCCGCCGCCGGCATGCGCCGACGCTGCAGCCTCGGCCTCGTCGACCGCGGCCAGGATGGCGCGGACGCGGACGAGAAATTCCGAACCCGCCTCGGTCAGCGACACGCTGCGCGTCGTCCGGTGCAGCAGGCGCACGTCCAGCCGCTCCTCCAGCGAGGCAAGGCGCCGCGACAGGATGGTCGCGTCGCGGCCGATGCGTGCCGCCGCCCTGGTGAAGGAGCGTGCTTCGGCGATTGCCGCGAAGGCGGCCATTTCGGCCAATGCTGCCGGTTCGTGCGATTGCTGCATCAGGCGCAGAACTCAAATGTGAAAAGCAAGGATTATATACCAATAGCGCAGCAGCTAGCTTCACTCAATCCCGGCCCGTCAATCGGCCCATCAACCGGAGTGAGACATGAAAGCGATCGAACTGACTGCCCCGAGACTGGACGCGTTTCGCGCGGCCACCGTTCCCACGCCTGAACCGCAGCGCGGCGAAGTGCTGATCCGCCTGCGCGCCGCAAGCCTGAATTTCGTCGACATCGCGGTGGCGAGCGGCAACTACCCAGGTCCGAGCTTTCCGCTCATTCCCGTCGTCGACGGCGCCGGCGAGATCGTCGGCATTGGCGAGGGCGTGTCGAGGCTCGCCGTCAACGATCGCGTCATCGCCCATGCAAAACCGCGTTGGATCGGCGGCCGCCCGCGGCCCTATGAGACCACCGAGATGCGTGGCCTGACGCTGCCCGGCTCGCTCGCCGAATATGTGGCGCTGCCGGCCAATGCCGTCGTGCCGATGCCGGCGCATTTGTCCTTCGAAGCGGCGGCGACGCTGCCGATCGCCGGAACCACCGCATGGAATGCGATCCGCGTCGCCGATGCCGGGCCGGGATCGGTCGTCGTCCTGCTCGGCACCGGCGGTGTCTCGATACTGACCCTGCAGCTGGCCAAGGCAGCCGGTGCCACGGTCATCATCACCTCGTCGTCGGACGAAAAGCTGGCGCGCGCCAAGGCGCTCGGCGCCGATCACCTGATCAACTACCGCATGACACCGGACTGGGACGCCAAGGTGCTCGAGTTGACCAACGGCCTCGGCGCCGACCTGATCGTCGAAACCGGCGGCTCCGCCACTTTCGCCCGCTCCATCAATGCCGCGGCGCCGGGCGGCACGGTGTTCGTCATCGGCTTCGTCACCGGCACGGAGGCCACCGCAAACCTGCTGCCGATTATCATCAAGGCGCTCAAGGTGGTGGGCAACAACACCGGATCGGTATCCGACCTGCGCAATGCCGCGCGCGCTATCGGCGCCGCCCGTATCGATCCGGTCATCGACACGGTCTACAGCCAAGACCAGGCAACCGAGGCCTACGCGCATATGGCAGCCGGCGGCCGGCATTTCGGCAAGCTTGCATTTGCGCTGTCGTGGTGAGCCTGGAAAGGCAGAGCGCTGTCCGCAAAGCTGCCAATCTCCCCCCTCGTGGGGGAGTTGTCCGGCAGGACAGAGGAGGGGCGCTGTCCCGCCGACCTATCAACCGATCGTAGTTCGCATACCCGCGCAAAGCTCTCGGCTGACCACAAGTTGAACTGAACGCTGGCGATCCTTCACGCCCCCCCTCTGCCCTGCCGGGCATCTCCCCCACGAGGGGGGAGATTGGCAGCCTCACGGTCTGCCCCTAAATCAGCTTCTCCAGCGTGATCGGCAAATCTCGCACCCTTTTCCCAGTAGCGTGGAACACTGCGTTGGCGATCGCCGGCGCAACGCCGACGATGCCCAGTTCGCCGACCCCCTTGCCGCCAAGAACGGAGGAATGCGGGTCGGGAATACCGACCGAGATCACCTCGATGTCTGGAATGTCGGCATTGGTGGCGATGAGATAGTCGGCGAGGTTGTTGTTGACGATGCGGCCATGCCGGCGGTCGACCATGCCTTCCTCGAGCAGCGCCTGGCCGATGCCCATGATGATGCCGCCCTTCCACTGGCTTTCGGCGAGCTTGGGATTGTAGAGCCGGCCCGAATCCAGCGCCGACACCACGCGCGATACCCGAACCGTGCCGAAATCTTCGTCGACGCGCACCTCGATGAAATGCGCGCACCAGCTGTGGCGCGAATAGTCGCCTTCGGTATGCGGCAGCGCCATGGCAATGGTGGTGTAGTTCTTGTAGCGGTCCTCGACCGTCGAATTGGCCGGCATGGTGTCGCCCTTCGCCTCGATATGCTCGCGTCCGATGCTCCTGAGCAGTTCCGCGATGGAAACTTCAGGGCCGTCGCCGCGCGGTGAGGAAATGCGGCCGCCGGCGACGACAAGCGTGTTGGCCTGCAGCGCCTGGAACGGCGAATTTGGATCGCTGATGGCGAGCCCAACAAGCTGGTCGAGCGCGGCAGTCGCCGCCTTGTGCACGGCGCCGGTCATCACCCCGGCCAGCCGCGAACCGCCGGTGACGCCGGCGCGGGCATAGCGGGAGTCACCCAGCTTGACGACGACATTGTCCGCCGGCACGCCCAGCACTTCGGCGGCGGTCTGCGCCAGGATCGTATAGGTGCCCTGCCCCATGTCGATCGACGAGCTTTCGACCTCGACCGAGCCGTCGGCCAGGATGCGCACGACCGCTTCGCCATAGGCGCGCCGCACCGGATAGGTGCCAGCGGCAACGCCCCAGCCGATCAGCTGGTTGCCGTCGCGCATCGAGCGCGGCTCAGGGGTGCGCTTCGACCAACCGAAGGCTTCCGCACCGGCCGCGAAGGCCTCGCGCAGCTGCCGTGTCGACCACGGCTTCTTCGCCTCCGGATCCTGCTCGGCATAGTTCCTGAGCCGGATTTCCAGTGGATCGATGCCGACCTCGTAGGCGAGCTCGTCGATCGCGCTTTCGATGCCGAAGGCGCTCGGGTTCTCGCCCGGCGCGCGCAACGCCCCCGGCACCACCGTGTTGACCCGCACGACGTTCTGCCGCGACGAGAAATTCGGCGTCGCGTACATGACCGAGGTGACCGAGCCGAGCGGCTCGACCCACATGCCGTCGACCGAGGTCTCGTTGACACCGCGATGCACGATCGACTGGATCTGACCGTCTGCGTTGGCGCCGAGCGCCACCGTCTGGCGCGTCGCCGCCCGTCCGCCATAGGCGGTGAAGGTCTGCGGTCTGCTGACCGCCAGCTTCACCGGCTGTCCCAGCATTTTCGCGGCCACCGCCGCTACCGCGCCGTAGCCGTAGGCGAACGCCTTGGAGCCGAAGCCGCCGCCAATATAGGGCGAGACCAGGCGCACATTCTCGAACGGCACGCCAAACCATTCGGCATACGTCCGCGCCATGCCGTCGAGCCATTGGCTCGGCTCCCAGACCGTGAGTTGGTCGCCCTGCCACTTTGCGATCAGGCCATGCGGCTCCATCGGCGCCTGGTATTCGCGCGGCGTGTTGTAGGCATTGCAGATCCTGACCGGAGCCGCGGCGAACGCTGTCTCCGCCTCGCCCCATTCCTTGGTCATCGCATCGACCGGGATGCCGTCGCCGGCTTTCGGATCGCTGAGGTCGACGATCGCCGGCGCCTCGTCATAGGCGATCTTGACCAGCGCCGCGGCGGCGACCGCCTGCTCAAAACTCTCGGCGATGACCGCCGCGACATGCTGGCCGCTGAAGGTGACGTCGCGCGCCAGCGGGCAGTAGGTAACGTCCGGCGGCGGCGTGCCCAACCAGTCCGTTGCGGTTTTCAGCGGCAGGAAATTGTCGGGCGTCAGCACCAGAAGCACGCCGGGCGCCGCCTCGGCCGCTGCCGTGTCGATCGACCGCACCCGGCCGGCGGCAATCGTGCTCTGGACCAGCACCGCGTGGGTCAGCCCCTCGAGCTGCTGCTCGACGGCGTATTTGGCGGCACCGGTGATCTTGGCCGGTCCGTCGATGCGCGACAGCCGGCCGCCGACCTGATCCGCGAGGACGGCGCCGTCCGAAGCGTCGCCGCGTTTGGACTCACCGGGCCTTGTTCTCAACTCGTGAACGGTCATGCCGTTTCTCCCATTTTGAGGATGGCGCGTGCGACGACGCGCGGCGCCAGTTCGATCTTGTAGTGGTTGGCGCCATGGTCGACGGCGCCCTCGACGGCGAGCAGGCTGGCTTGCCTGACGACCTCCGGCTCGAGCACCTTGCCTTTCAGCGCCTCTTCGACGGCGCGGGCGCGCCATGGCTTGGTGGCGACGCCGCCGAGTGCGACGCGCAGACCACGGATCGTCCTTCCGTCGGCCTCGAATTCGATACCAACGGCAGCACTTGCCGCGGCGAATTCATAGGACTGGCGGTCGCGGACCTTGAGATAGGTCGAACGGCGGGCGGCGGCCGAAGCGGGAATGCTGATCGCGGTGATCATCTCGCCGGGCTCGATCGCATGTTCCCTTTCGGGCGTGCTGCCCGGCAGGAGGAAAAAATCATCGACGGCGACCTGGCGGTCGCCGAGATGGACGATTGCGTCGAAGGCGACGAGTGCAACGGCCAGGTCGCCGGGATAGGTGGCGATGCAGGCCTCGCTGGTGCCGAGCACGGCATGGCTGCGGGTGACGCCGCCGATCGCCGAGCAGCCGCTGCCGGGCGAGCGCTTGTTGCAGGCCGGGAAATTCGAGGGATCGCGGAAATAGGGGCAGCGTGTACGCTGCATCAAATTGCCGCCGATCGTCGCCATGTTGCGCAGCTGCGCTGATGCGGCCTGCCACAAAGCTTCCGAGACTGCGGGGAACCGGCTCTTGATATCGGCATGGTCGGCGACGCGGCTCATCCTGGCCAGCGCGCCGATCGTGGCGCCCCGGTCATCGACGGCAATCGTATCCAGTCCCTTGAGATGGGTGATGTCGACCACAGTGTCGGGTTCGATGACGCCGCATTTGGCGAGATCGATCAGCGTGGTGCCGCCGGCCAGGAGCATGGCGCCCGGAAGTGCTGCTGCCTGACGGGCCGCGTCGACGGATCCGGCCCGGAGATACGAAAAGTCCCTCATGATGCGGCCTCCACGGCCGCCTGGCGCACGGCGGCGACGATGTGCGGATAGGCGCCGCAGCGGCAGAGATTGCCGGCCATGTATTCGCGGATCTCCTCGTCGGAGCCGGCATGGCCTTCGCGGATGCAGGCGACCGCCGACATGATCTGGCCCGGCGTGCAATAGCCGCACTGGAATGCATCCTGTTCGAGGAAGGCGGCCTGCACCGCATTCAGCATGCCATCCTCCCCGGCAAGCCCTTCGATTGTGGTCACCGCCCTGCCTTCGACCTGCGCGGCAAGCGTCAGGCAGGCGAGCACCCGCTGGCCGTCGACATGCAGGGTGCAGGCGCCGCATTGGCCCTGGTCGCAGCCCTTCTTGGTGCCGGTCAGGCCGAGATGATCGCGCAAGGCGTCGAGCAGCGTCACGCGTGGCTCGACCTCCAGTTCATGTCGATGTCCGTTGATTTGAAGTTGGATTGGAGTTCGGGTTTTGCTTGTCATGGGGCGTCTGGCTCCAGTTGCTTGACGCGGGAGGGGATGATCCGGTGCCCGGCCGGCGAGCGGCAAGGTCAGCTTATGGCTAAGTGTGAACGGGCGAAGGCGGGGGTGACGGCCAATCTCCCTCCCTTGCGGGCCTCGCTAATCTCGGGATGCGGCTTGCGGAGTCGAAAGACGTGACATACCGGTTCCCCCGATTATATGATGAAGGCGCTCCACAAATCGGAGGCACCTCCGTTTGTTAGCTAGGAGCCTGCCCTGCCCTGTTCAAGCCCCGGATCGAAATTGATCGATGTTGGAGAAAAAGTGGCAGGGCAGCCAGCCGCGATGCTTGGAGACAAGGCGGAAGCCGCCGCGGCAACCGCTTGCGCGCCGACAGCGACTTCGAATTCAGCCGCGCCATTCAAACCAGAACGTCGGCGGTGCCGAGCAGAGCAACGAGCGGACCATTGGGGCGCCGAAGGGGCTGGCAAAGCACCACCGGCCGAAGCCGGTGGTGCTCCTGGACTGTCTGTAGGGGCAGGACAGTCCAATGATCCTGAGGGGATCGTGCTCAATGTCGGCTCATTTTTGCTTGGAGGCATCGGCCGAACAGATGAGGAGTGCCGGCCGCGAGGACATATTCTCCGTCGTCCTCCACCGGTCGTCCACCGGAGACGGGCAAGATACCTCGCTTGCCGGAACGCCGGCCCAGACTCGATTCTGTGACTATATTTACTTGTGATTATATTTGTCGGAGACGTAACGAAGGTGGAGGCGTCTCCGTTGTTGAAACGGGGCCTGCCCTGTTTCGCCTCGGATCAACACTGGAGAAAAAATTGGCCGCAGAGCCGCCCGTCGCACCTGGAGACAAGGCCGAAGCCGCCGCTGCAAAACCGCTGCGCGCCGACGCGCAGCGCAACCGCGACGCGCTGGTCGAGGTCGCCGCGAAGGCCTTTGCCGCACATGGCGTTGACGCCTCGCTGGAGGAGATTGCGCGTCAGGCCGGCGTCGGCATCGGCACGCTCTACCGGCATTTCCCAACCCGCGAGCATCTGGTCGAGGTGGTTTATCGGCGCGAAGTGGAAGGGCTGTGCCAGGCGGCCGACGAGTTCGCCCTCGATCATCCGCCCGACGTGGCGCTCGAACAATGGATGCAGCGCTTCGTCGACTACATCGCCACCAAGCGCGGGCTGTCGACAAGCCTGCGCATCCTGCTCACGACCAACTCCACCCTGTTCTCCGACGTTTCGGGCAGGGTGACGCTCGCCTTGCGGCGGCTGATCGATGCCGCGGTCGCCCACGGCTCGATCCGCAGCGACGTCGATGCCTCCGACGTGCTGCATGCGCTGGGCGGCATCTATTCGGCCCCCGACACCAAGGACTGGCGCGACCGCTCGCGTCGGCTGGTATCGCTGCTGATGGATGGGCTGCGGTTTGGGGCGGCGAAGGGTGATGGGTGAAGGCGATCAGCTTTGCCGCCTCCTGAAAGCGGACATTGTATGCGCGCCACAAACTGGATGGGACCGTGGATGCTGCGAGCGTTGCTCGGATACGCCAGGGTCAAAATGTCCGAGAAAAGCTTCCATGAGGCCGGCATAACGAAAGCCGGTGACAGGGTCGCGCCTGTATCCCTGGCCCCGGTAAAGCAGGGCGCTCGACTCTGCGGTCGAACGGCACTCCCTTACTTCACCGTGATGCTCATACCACTGAGATCGGCGTTGATTTGCAGGCCTACCTGCCTGCCTGTGAGTTCAAGCTGGGCACCCTTGTCATTGGTCATGACGATCACCTGAGCCCCTTTGCCGAGCGCGCCGCCACCGCCCGCTGCACCGTACACCCCCGTCACATCCCGGGCGCGGCGTATGTGGCGCACCGTACCTTTGAAATAGGTCTTGGAGGCACCGAAGGCGAGGCCGCCCGAGATGCCACCGACCGAGATGGGATATCGGTGACCATGGAAGGTCAGCGTGCCCTCGCCTCCGGCGCCACCGATGAAGAAGGCCGCCTTGTAGATGGCGAAGCGGATCGTACCGCTGTCAGCATGTGCGACGCTGGCAAAGCTAACTCCCGCGGCGGCGATGACGGCAACCGCGACTGAACGAAATCTGGACGAAATCTTCATGGTGAGAGACTCCTTAAGATCGCCGCATGCCCAGCTGGCCGGGCACGTCAGCGTCGTATCAAAGTCATAGCTGAACAGTCTCGCCCGTCATTGGTTCCAAACACGCGGCCTGAATCCGGCTGCGAGAAGACCGCCACGCAACGAGGCGGATGGCGAGCATAGTCTTGGCTGTGAGAACAGTGGCCGAATAGTGGGGACCTGTCGCCGCCGTTCCTACGAAAACGTAGGTGTTGAAGAGGAATGGTATTAGTCTGCGCTGTCTGGGGTTTTGGGAGCGCGGCAAAAGAATGGATTTGAGCTCGGGCCATGGCTACCTCCTCATCGGCGGCCTGATCCTGGTCGGTGCGGGGCTCCTGGTCCTTTCGCTGATCGTCAATCTTCGCGTGGCGCACAGTGTGCGCGACGACGTGCGCCATCGTGAAAAGCTGCTGGAATATTATCGCAACATCTTTTCGCAGCTTGGCGTGATCATGATCGGGATTGGCGTGTCCCTGTTCATCTTCTTTTTCCAGCAGAATTATCAGGACCAGCGCAAACGCGAAACGGAACTCCAGCAGGTTCTCGCCAAACTGGCGGCGCGTATTGCCCGCGGCAGCGCCGTCGTGGAGGCCCTCGGCGAATTCGATGCGCTGCTGGATGATGGCGGCGCCTATGTCAGTCCGGAACTCGGCGGCAACAATGCCGCCGTCAGCGCCCACGGTACAGAGGTCGCCAAGCAGGTCGCCCAGATCCTTCTGGTCGAGCGCGACGTCGATGTTCAGGGGTTCGATATCCTGAATTTGTCACGCGATTTCGAAGCATCGTTCGTCGTCAACGAGATCAACACCACGCTATGGTTCAACATCGTCCGGGACGAGAGCGACATCAAATATGCCACCACTCAGATCGCTCTGGACTACAAGGACCTGCAGGATGCGATCGGCGGCGAGCCGATCGAGGTTGCGATCGCCAATCCCGAAAAGGAGCGGAAGATCAAGCAGGAGGTGCTCGACATCTTTTATGATGCCGACCTCCTGCGCCAGCGCAGCAGGCGGTTTCTCGGCCGCGCGTGCTGGCTTTTCAGCAAGGGGCGCGGCTTCGTCAAGCTTGCACCGGCCAATGAGATCGAAGCCGACGCCAGGTCGCACCAGGAGTGGATCGATCGGTCAAAACCCCTGCTGACGCAGGCGACCTCGGGCAGCGGCGATTGCTTCAAATTGGTCCAGTTCGGCCCGGCGTCCTGAACAGGCAAAGGCCCCGCCCGCCGGTGGCTAGTCTCCCACGCGCTGCAGCGTGCCGAGATGATTGTCGTCGAGAAAGTCGATGGTCATGGTTGACGCCTCGCCGTCTGGGCCGACTGCAAAGCTTACGGCCGAGGGCCTGTCCGGCGTCTCGGCATCAGGGAAAGTCACGAAGAGGTCGCGGTCGAAATGCTTCAATGAATAGGACCGCGCACCGGCGGGCCCGACCTTAAGGACAAGAGCGTCTCCTTCGCCCGACACAACCGCATCGCCGATGAAGTCGTTGAAGTAACGGCCTGCATAGGCACTGGCCGGCCCGGCCGGACTTGCCGGAGAGGGCGGACTTGCCGGAGAGGGCGGCGCGGCATAGGTGGCCTTGGCCGCCGCAACCACCGGGCCGAACATGCCTGCATAGATATCATTCCATGCCTTTACCTTATCCTTGCCCAGCGTTCCGTCGAAGACGAGATCGGCGAAGCTGTCGGACAGCCCCTCCGGCACGCCTGTCGGAAAGGCGTTGGCGATGACGACGATGCCAAGCTTCTCCTCGGGGAAGAGCATCACCAGGCTGCGTGCGCCGGCGCTGAAGGCGCCCGCATGACCCCAGATCAGCCCGTGCCGGCCGAATTCGACATTCCAGCCGAGGCCGTAGAAGGCCTCGCCTCGGGAGACGGGGTTCTTGCCGCGAGCCGTCAGAGGAACATGCATCTGGTCCAGCGCATCGGCCTTAATGAGCGTCTGGCCGGCGTAGATGCCGTTGCCGAGCACAAGGCGCATCCATTGCGAGAGATCGCGTGCGGTGGAGCTGACGCCGCCTGCTGGCGCCTGCGCATCCGGATAGCGCTGGACCTTCGCTGCCCAGGCGCCATCGATTTTGGCGTGGAGCTCGGCGCGATTCGCGTGCTTGATGAAGTCCGAATGACGCGAGCTGGTCGAGGCCATTCCAAGCGGACGGTAGAGCTTCTCTTCGGCGACCTCTTCCCACGGCTTGCCCGTCGGCTTCGCGGCAGCGACTGCACCCTCGGTCAGTCCGAAATTACTGTAGGAATAGCCGGCACGAAAGCTCGATGACGGCGGCACGAACCGCAGGCGACGCAGGATCTCCGCACGATCATAGCCAATGTCCTCGAGGTCGTCGCCCGCGGTGCCGGGAAGTCCGCTGCGGTGCGCGAACAGATCGCGGACGGTGAGTTCGCTGGTCGGATAGGGCGCGGCGAGCCTGAAGGCCGGATCGAGGTCGGCGATCTTCGAATCCCACGAAGCAATTCCCTCGCTGACCAGCGCCGCCACGACGGTGGCGGAGACCGGTTTGGAGAGGGAGGCGATCTGGAACACCGTGTCGGCATCGACGGCCCCCGGCTTGCCGGCCTCGCGATGCCCGAACCCCTTGAGGAAGATCACCTCATCGCCATGCACGACCCCGATGGCGAGACCGGGTACGGCACCATCCGCGACGGCGCCTTCGGCGAGTAATTCGAGCTTCGCAAGGGCCGCGGCGATCCTGTCGGGTGGGATGGTATCGGCCGACGCCGCTTTCGGCGAAAGCACCATGACGATGATGAAGGCCAACATCCTCCAACGATGCAGATTCCGATCCAGCCGCATGCTCCAGCCTCCTCCATGTCGCCCGCATACACTATTGCAGCCTGACGCAGGGGAGGCCAGCCCTCACGAACGATCCGCCTCCATCAATGAATGTCCGATTCACACCAGTCGAAATTTAAACGGCCGCGCCTGAGCTACGATGCAGCGCGCAGGCGAAGGCGCCGCCTGCTGGCGCGGGCCTTCTCCGCCACCGTAGCGGTGATCTCGACCACGCCGTCTTCACGCGGTCTGGCGTTGGTGACCTTGTGGAGCCGCTCATAGGGCAACAGTTCCTTGACCCGGGCTTGAAGGGACGCGACTTCGGCTCGCAGATCCTCGCATTCCTGCCGCTGGACGTCGAACTGTATCTGTTCGGATGCCTGCTGCAGGGAAAGCTGCGAAAAATTCGCGCTGACCGCGGAAAGGTTCATCTTGTCGTGTTCGCTCTCCTTCATGAGAGCAGACAATTTTTCCTCGGCAATTTGCTTTTCGGCTACCGCGTCGCTCGCTTGAGCCTTGAGCCTGGCGATCTCGGTGACGGCTTCGCTGTTGTGGTTCGAGGCAAGCTCCAGTCGCGATCGAAGATCCTCGATTTCAGAACGCAAGCCGGTCATCTCCGCGACACCGCGTGCAAGCTCGGCTTCCCTGTCACCGTCCCTGATGCGGGCCGCTTCCGTCATTTCCGACAGCTTCGTCTGCGCCATATCGAGCGATTTCTGCAGCCGCATTTCCTCTTTCTCGCTCTTGCCAAGCGCGGCCAGCAGTTCCGAGACTTGCGCGGCGTCATTGGCATGGACAGTCGAGAGTTCGTCCAGCCTGTGCCGCGCCTCAGCCTCCCGTTTTTGCGCCTTGTCGAGGTCGATCGACAGGCTGACATGTTTCTCCCGCAGCGTCTCGTTCTCGCGCGAGCGTCTGTTGGCCTCGACCGCTCTGGCCGAGAGCGTTTTGACAAGCTCGCCGAACTCGGCTTCGCGTTTTGCGCTCGCATTGCCTGCCACGACGAGTTCCAGCCTGGCTGCAGCCAGCGCACCGCGAAGTGCTTCCTTGTCCTCGACCAGGCTCGCCTCGTGCTGCTGCAGGGCCTCGATAGCGCTGTCGCGCTCGCGTTGCTTTCTGGTTGCGTCGTGGAGCTGTTCGGACAGCACTCTTTGTTGCGCGGTCAGGCTGGTATTTGCCAGCTCCATTTCGTTGGCGCGAAGAATGTCGCCGTGGAGGAGCTTCAGGAATTCGCCTGTCAGATGATGCGAGGTCGCGATCTCCGACAGTTTCGCATTGATTTCCCCCAGATATTCCTGCGCGTCGTGAAAGAGCCCATCGACCGCACTTAGTGCAGCCAGCCGGGTTTGCGTATGGGGAGTCAACCGTCGCGCGGTCTCGAAAGCGTCCGCATTGTCCTCGAGTTGCGAGCTGTCATCCATTGCCGCGAGATTCTCATCCGACACAGTGAGGTTGTTCAACGGCGACTGATCGTCCACGTTGAGACATTCGCTAAACGCATCCGCCAAATCGGTTTCGAGCTCCTTGAACGCTCTCTCCACAGTCTCGGCACGCTTGATCAAACCTTTGAAATTCATGACCGAATATCCCTCTCGTGCAGCGCCGTTAGTGAGCGAACTTTCAACACTTGATCCTCGCCTCCCCCGAATACGGGTTTATCCCCCTGCCCGTGCGCGCTGGCCGCGTGAAATGACGGACTGTTGGCCCCGCTGCCGTGGTCCGGTCTCCTGCGCGCAGGAGGCCGACGCCACGCTAGGGAGAGGCTTGGCTACTGTCCTCGTGTGTTTGAATGACGCAAGGCCGTGTTCTGCCGCGCTCCGCACCTGAACCGTTGGCACCGCTGGCAAAATGCTAACCTCCGTTTCACCCGAAACGGCGCGAAACGGATATGAAGCAGCGCAAGCCTGACGACTGCCTGGCGATTGCCTGGCGATGGTTGTAACGACGCACCGGCAGCCTCGGTCGTCCGCGGCAGCTACCAAGTCACGGCCTCATACGACGCGTGTCACTGCCGGAAAGCCTGATCCAATAAATGATTGTGTTGAATACGTTTCACTGATTAGCTGCTCTGCATAAACCAGGGACAAAATCGACAAATGTTGTCCCGGGAGGACCGCGATGCCGGTGCTTGAGGTTCGCAACGTTTCCAAGAATTTCGGAGCTATCCAGGCCCTGACCGACGTCAGCTTCCAGGTGGAGCGAGGCGAAGTCGTGGGTCTGATGGGGGATAACGGCGCCGGCAAGTCGACGATAGTCAAGACCGTGGCCGGGAATTTTCCGCCGAGCGACGGCGAAATTGTCGTGGACGGCGAGGTTTGCCACTTCCACCAACCCGTCCAGGCCCGCGCCAAGGGGATCGAAGTCGTTTATCAGGACCTGGCGCTCGCCGATAATTTGACGGCCGCGCAGAACGTCTTTCTGGGCCGCGAGATCAAGAAAGGCGTCTGGCCGATCAGGATTCTTGACAAGCAGGCAATGATCGACCGCTCGGCAGCGCTGTTCAAGGAACTCAAGTCAGAAACCCGGCCGCGCGACCTTGTCAGGAAGATGTCGGGTGGGCAGCGCCAAGCGGTCGCCATCGCGCGGACCCGGCTTTCGAACGCCAAGCTGGTGTTGATGGATGAACCGACGGCTGCCATTTCCGTACGCCAGGTGGCGGAAGTACTCGAATTGATCCGACGCCTCAAGGCGCAAGGAGTTGGCGTCATGTTGATCAGCCACCGAATGCCTGACGTTTTCGCCGTCGCAGATCGTATCATCGTGCTCAGGCGAGGCTCGAAGGTGGCTGACAAGGACGCCGGCAACACCTCGCCCGAGGAAATCACCGGACTGATAACGGGGGCTATCCGTGGCGAATAGTGCTCGGGAGTCAGTTAGTGTTAGGGAGTCAGTCGGGGAAACCGGCCGGCCGGCCATGTCGGACTTCGTCTCGACCAAGGAACAGACGGCTCTCCAACGTGTGTTTTCGAGTCAGCCCTTCTGGGTGACGATCGCGCTCATCGCTCTCGTCATTTTGATGACAGCCATGGAACCGAGCTTCGGCACCTCCGAAAACGTCGCCAATGTGACGCGCAACTTCGCACCTTTCGGCATCATGGCCCTCGGCATGACGATCGTGATCATCACCGGTGGCATCGATCTGTCGGTCGGCTCGATCATGGGCCTGGTGGTCATCGTCGCCGGTCTGTTCCTCACTTGGCATTATCCCTGGTACGTCGCCTTCGCCATGGGCCTTTTCTCCGGTCTGGCCTGCGGCGCGGTCAACGGATTCTTTGTCGCCTATGTCGGAATGCCGTCCTTTGTGGTCACCCTCGGAATGCTGTCCGTCGCGCGCTCGCTGGCGGTGGTATTCTCGGCCAACCAGATGCTCTACCAGTTCGGGCCCGATGCTCCAATCGTGAAGGCGATCGGTCAGGCGAAATGGCCGCGGCATGGACCCGAGGATTGGGCACCGCACTGGATACCAGAACTGTCATCGCAGTTCTGGACCATGGTGATCCTGGCCCTGATTGTCGGCTTCGTGTTCAATTTTACTGCCTGGGCTCGGCATCTCTTCGCCATCGGCGGAAATGAGGAGGCGGCACGGCTCACCGGCGTTCCGGTCAATTGGATTAAATTCCAGGCCTATCTCTTCTCGGCTTTCACTGCCTCGCTCGCCTCGCTCCTGCTCCTCGGCTACAACGGCTCGGCCATCAATGCCATGGGCCAAGGCTATGAGCTGCGCGTGATCGCCGCGACAGTCATTGGCGGCGCCAGCCTCATGGGCGGCGCCGGCACGGCCTTCGGTGCGATCATCGGTTCGGCGTTCCTCGAGGTGATCAGGAATGCGCTGCTGATGGCCGGCATCGATTCAAATTGGCAGGGTGCCTTTGTCGGCGCCTTCATCGTTCTTGCGGTTCTTTTGGGCATGCAAACCGGCGGCAAATCGATTCTCGCCGCGTCGCTGGCAGTCTTGATGCCCAAAAAACGCCGCTAGAAACCCGCCGGCGGGAGGCCGGCGGGATCACACTCAGGAGGAGAACGTCACATGAAAAAACATCTGCTGACGGCCGCCGTGGCGCTTGGCGCAATGGTGCTCGCCGTTTCCGGCGCCCAGGCGAAATACACCTTCGCCCTGGTGCCGAAGAACATGAACAATCCTTTCTTCGACCAGGCACGCGATGGCTGCAAGAAGGCCGAAGCCGAATCCAATGGCGCCGTGGAGTGCATGTATATTGGCCCCGGCGAGCATGGCGGCGGCGACGAGCAGGTACAGATCGTGCAGGATCTCGTGGCCAAGAAGGTGGACGGCATCGCCGTATCGCCATCGAACGCCGCGGCGATGGCGGTTGCGCTGCAGGCCGCCAAGGAAGCCGGCATCCCGGTCCTCACCTGGGATTCCGATCTCCTTCCCGAGAACAAAGATCTTCGCGTCGCCTATATCGGCACGCACAATTATGAGATCGGCGTGAACCTTGCCAAGCTTGCCATGCAGATCAAGCCCAAAGGCGGCACGATCTGCATCCAGTCGGGCGGCGCGGCGGCGGCCAACCACAATGAACGCATGCAGGGCATTCGCGATACGCTTTCGGGCACCAAATCGGCAGCCTCGCCCGGGGACCGACTGACGGGCCAGAACGGTTGGACTGAAATCGAAGGCTGTCCGCTCTACACCAACGATGATTTTCCGCTTTCGGTGCAGCAGTTCGAGGACATCATGGCGAAAAACCCGAACCTCGACGCGTTCATCCCGACCGGCGGCTTCCCGCAATTCATCCCCGATGCCAACCGCGCCGCGGTCGGACCGTACAAGGACAAGATCGCCTCGAAAGCCCTCGCCCTCGTCGTCGCCGACACGCTTCCCGTTCAGATCGACCAGATGAAGGAAGGTTTCTCCCTTGGCCAGGTCGGCCAGCGGCCGTTCGAGATGGGCTATAAGACGATGATGGCGCTAAAGGACATGAAGGACGGCAAGGCTCCACCGGCCGACCCGACCTACACGGGCCTCGACGTTTGCACTCCGGAGACAGCGGATACCTGCGTCGCCAAATAGTGCTTTCGGGCGGGAGGAAACTCCCGCCCTTTTCACAAGAGTATCTCAATGTCGGAATTGTTCTCGCTCAAGGGCCGTGTCGCATTGGTCACGGGTGCTTCGCGTGGTCTCGGCTTCGCCATGGCCAAGGCACTTGCGGAAAACGGCGCGACGGTGATCGTCAATGCCCGCGACATGGGCGCCCTCTCCGCAGCGGCCGAAAGCATAGGTGCCGAAGCGCTGCCGTTCGATGTCACAGACGCTGCGATCTCAAGAGCGTCGCTCGAAGGAATCGTCGAACGCCACGGCCGCCTCGATATTCTGGTCAACAACGCTGGCATCCAGCATCGGAGACAGTTGACCGAATGGGAGGACGAGGATTTCGACCGTGTGATTGCCGTCAATCTTTCGGCATGCTTCCGCATGATGCGCGACGCGGTGCGGCTAATGCTGCCAAACAAATTCGGGCGTATAATAAACACCGGATCGGTTGCAGCGATCCTTGGCCGTCCCACCATTCACGCCTATGTGGCGGCAAAGGCGGGCCTGCATGGACTGACACGCTCCACTGCCGCTGAGATGGGCCGTCACGGCATCACCATCAACGCGATCGCCCCCGGCTATTTCGCTACCGAGCTCAATACCGCACTTACAAACGACGAGGCCTTTACCAAATGGGTAGAGGCACGAACCCCCGCAGGCCGCTGGGCCCAGCCTGAGGAACTCGGCGGGGCCGTGGTGTTTCTCGCCTCCGACGCTGCCGCCTACGTCAACGGACATGTGCTGGCCGTTGACGGTGGGCTATCGGTTTCCTTGTGACCGGCGAACCGCCTTTCAGGAAATTTCAACCGGGCGACAACTGTGCAGGCAGGGCGTGCCTGCTGGCCGCGTGAAACGACGAGCTGCTGAATCTGCTGCCGTGGCCCAGTCCCCTGCGTGCATGAGGCCGGCGCCACGCGTTTGAACGAGCGCCGTTCGACAGCCACCGACGGTTCGATTCGCAGCGCGCTATTTCGAAGTTTGACCGCATGGATGCTTGATGCCGCCAATATTTCATTCCACACACCGGTTACGATGAAGGACGACATATGGGATCAGCGCCGGGTATTCAGGTGGGCCTTGCCTGCCTCCCTTGTCCTGCATTTGCTCGCCGCCGCGCTTCTTTTATCCGCACTGCCGGTATCGCCCTCGCAGCCGCAGAAGGAGCAGGCCATCGGGGTGGATCTGGTGCCGCCACCCAAACCATCGGAGAAGGCCAAGGTCGAACCTCCGCCCCTCGCGGAACCGCCCAAGCCCGAAAAGCCGCGGGAAGCAAAGACGCCGGCGCCGACGAGCAAAGATGCTGCCCGGAATGCACCTCAGAGGCCTGTCTTCCAATTCGGCGAGAAGGACGCCGGTCCTCGCAAGTCTCTGGACGGCAACAGTGCGGAGGATGGTTCGCAACAACCGACGGCGCCGCAAGATCCCAATAAACAGGACCTTGCACAGGCGCCGGACGTGACCGCGGTCGACGGTAAAGACCCGGCTCCGTCGCCTGGCGCATCCGCGCCGCCTAAGCCGAAGCCAGCGGACGTCACCAAAGGGCAAAAGCTCTTGAAGCTTCAGCAAGCCAAGACGTTGTTCTCGGAAGCAGCAACCGGTGATCCGATAGCGACAATCGCAATGGCTGCTTTGCCGCGCGGCGAACGGGTCGGGCAGCTCTGCGCCACGGAACTCGGCGGGCAGTTGCTCCACGCCTCGCCCCCCTATTTTTTTGACAGCATTCCCAAGTATCGGTTGAAGGAGGGCACGGTCCTTAACGTCGCCAGTGCACCCTTTCCCGTCAACGGGCAGTGGTACGACCTGAGCTTTCGTTGCGAGGTCGATCCGGACGCGACGAAAGTCATTTCCTTCGGCTTCCGTGTCGGAGATCCGGTGCCGCGCAGCGAATTGAAACGTCGCGGGCTGCCGGCCGAATAACTAGCTGAGGCTAATCGAGGCCGACGCGGGGACATCAATCCGCGAAGCAACCCGGCATCCGTAAGTTAGCTTTCGCCAACGGCCGCCCCAAGGTGGGACGAATGCTCGCCCGCCTTGGCAATCGCTGTGTCGAGGTTTAGCTTATGCTAAGGGAGGGTTCGATGACTTCAAGTTTCAATGTTCACCATGCTGCCGGCTATGAGCAGCTCATGGGCCGCTGGAGCCAAAGACTCGCGCCGCTGTTCATCGACTTCGTGGGGCTTGCCGACGGCGAAAGATCCTCGACGTCGGATGCGGCACCGGCAGTCTGACCTTCGCGCTCGTCAAGGCCGCTGACCTCGGTGAGGTCGCGGCGATCGACTTTTCGGCCGTTTTCGTCGAGGAGGCAATCCGGCGCAACACCGATCCGCGGATAAAAATCCGTCAGGCGGATGCCTGCGCCCTGCACTTTGAGGATGGCGCGTTCGACCGTGCCCTAGCCCTGCTCGTGCTCCATTTCGTGCCCGAAGCCGGCAAGGCAGTCGCCGAGATGCGCCGCGTCGTGCGGCCGGGCGGCGTCGTCGCGGCGACGGTATGGGACCATCTCGGCGGCATGCCGGGGATGCGCATGATGATCGATACGGTGGCCGTGCTCAGTGAAGGCGGACGCCAGCTGCGTGCCCGCTATTGCACGCAGCCGATGATGCAGCCGGGCGAAATGAAACGGACCTTTGTCGACCAGGGTCTCCGCGACGTTACGGAGACTGAGCTGATGATCCGCATGGACTATCAAAACTTCGACGATTACTGGGCGCCGATTGCCGCCGGCGAAGGGCCGCTCGGCAAGTATGTGGCCACGCTCGACCCGGCAGAGCGGGCGCGCACCGACGCCGCCATGCGCGACGCCTATGAGGCCGGCCGGCCCGACGGCCCGAGGTCCTTTGCCAATGTCGCCTGGGCCTGCCGCGGTGTCGTTGCCTGACGTTGGCGCTAGCCGATCCCGTAGACCAGCCCGACGCGGTCGTCCGACAGCTGCTCGACCTTGCGCAGGTCGAGCCCATGACGACTTTTCGCGGTCCCAAACAGGGCCTTTCCTTCACCGGCGAGCAGCGGATAGACGATCAGCCTGAGTTCATCCACCAGCCCGGCATCGATAAGGCTTGCGGTAATTCGGGCGCCGCCCATAAGGTAGATGTCCTTGCCGGGCTGCTGTTTCAGTGCAGTGATATCCTCGAAATTCCGCACGAAGCGCGTCTTTGGCCAGGCCGCCGAAGTCATTGTGTTCGACAGCACATAATGCGGCGTCTGCGCGGCAAAGCGGGCCCATTCGAGCTCGGCCGGCTTCGGTAATTTGCCGGTCATCGGCAGCGGCTTGTCGGGCTCGTTCTGGATGGCGCTCCAGTAGCGCTCGTAGCCGGCATACATGACGCTGCCAAGCAGGCAGGCGTCGATTTGCGGCGTCAGGCCGTATTCCTCGGACCACGCCTCGACCCAATCGGCGTAACCCTCGGGTCCCTCCATCTTGCCGTCGACGGAAATTTTCATTCCAGTGATTAATTTACGCATGACTTCCTCCATCAGGCTTGCGGGATGCAAGCACGTTTCATCGGTTCATCGTTGCTTCGTGTGGCTGACGGCCCTCAGGGATGGCCGCCGCGAGTTACATCAGGCCGGCAGGCGGCGGTCGTATTCTTCCCGCAGGCGGTTCCAGCCGTCCCAGAACGAGGTCGGTGTCTTGCCCGCCAGGCGGGCGGCCAGCAGGTCGAGGTGCATGTGCCAGCCGGCGGTGATGTTGAGCTGGATTGCACGTTCCGGCAGCCGGCGATGGACAACGGTGAGCAGCACATCGTCATCCTTCGCCTCCAGCAAGAAGGAGACGCCGCCGGTGTTTCCCCAGGTGATGGAAAGCTTGCGTGGCGGATCGAGTTCGGTAATCCGGCTCTCCATCCGATGCTCCTCGGGGAAGCCCGCAGGGCGCTGGCCAGGCGGGTCGGTCAGCTCATCGTTACGCCAGACGAACTCGAACGAGCTGCCGGCCTTCATTTCCATCTGGCCCGCGGCCATCCATTGCCGGCGCAGGTCACTCTCGGTGAGATAGGCCCAGATGCGCTCGATTGGGCCGGGCAACAGGCGCTGGATGGTGAACGTGGCGGGCTCGCTCAGCTCGCCATAGGCGCCGATGGTTCTCATCTGGTTCATTGCTCGTCTCCTTCTTTCGGGTTGGGCGATTTCCTGGGCTCATCCTGGGCTTTGCGTGCGTCCTCTTCGCGAAGAAGGCGTTCGAGAACATCGAGACGGCCGGTCCAGAAGCGCTCGTAGAAGCTGAGCCACTGATGGGCGCTGGCCAGCGGTCCGGGGTCGAGACGGCACAGATGTGTGCGGCCCCGCACCTCTCGACGAATAAGCCCTGCATTCTCCAGCGCCTTGATGTGCTTGGAGGCAGCCGCGAGCGACATCGCGAAGGGTTCCGCTAGCTGGCTTACCGTTTTCTCGCCATCGGCGAGATCGCGAAGCATGTGCCGGCGGGTGGCATCGCCAAGGGCGTGAAAAACCGCGTCCATCTGAGGTGTCTCTAATTCAACCATATGGTTGAATATAGATGCGTGCTTTCCGATAGTCAACCGTTTGGTTGAATAATTTATGTGGAGTGCTGCGGGGCCGTTTGCGCGATCGAGGACGTCGACGTGACAGGAGATACGGACGCGCCCAGTACAGTGGAGGCGAGGCTCTTACTTGCCCTGGAAGAAAGTGTGGATCGCGGCTTCCAGCTTTTCGATAAGCTGAGGGTTGTGGCAGCCGGCAGCCCAGATCAGGGCGTTTAGCCTCATCTCCTTGTTGAGAAAACTCACTTTCCCAGAATCCAGCAGGTATTCCGCGATCGCGTAGTGCCGCCCCTTGATAGCCTCAATGAGCGCGTTGTTTCTTCCTGTCTTGTCGGTCAGATTTGCGTCCGCACCATTCTCCACGAGCAACTTGACGACTTCCAGATGCCCGTTCTTCGCAGCCTCGATAAGAGCCGTTCTGCCATAGTAGTCGGCTCGCGCGTTGATCTCTATTTGGGGATGTCTCACGAGGGCTAAGATACACGCGTAATGGCCCTTGGCCGAAGCAAGGCTCAAGGGCGTGCTCTTCCATTTATTTCTGGAATTCACATCGATTTCCGGGTGTTCGATCAACGCCTCGACTGCCGCTGTGCGGGCATTGAGGGCTGAAAGGTGAAGTGCAGACCAGCCGCCGTCGTCCGACTGATTGATATCGGCGCCAGCCGCCAGTTCTGATCGAACGGCCTCCGCATCGCCTTTTTCTGCCGCGACCAGCAGAGGCGACCAGTCTCTTGCCCCTTCGGCTTCCAAGCTTTTGGTCAACGCGGTCGCCTCCCCGGATAGTCGACAGAATACCACACAATCCGCGACAATGGGGGCTCCTGTGAACCCCTAGGGGTTCCGTGGGTCGAAAGTCGGAGCGCGGTCGGCTCCTGCGGAGATCGAGATCAGCGCTTCACGTGCGTCTCCTCACATTCTCCTGATATTGACTCGCTTTGGCGGCCGTCCAGACTAGATAGAGCGTGCGCTGGGCGGATGATGCAGAAGGACCTGAACATGCCTGAACAGATTACCCTGAATAGACCTGAACAGATCAGATTGAACGACGGCTCCGCCATTCCGCAAATCGGCCTTGGCGTTTGGCAGGTCGATCCGGCCATCACGGCCAAGGTGGTCAGCTGGGGAATCGAGGCCGGCTACAGGCTGATCGACACCGCCGAAGGCTATCAGAACGAGGAGGGTGTCGGGCAGGCAATCCGCTCGGCCGGCGTGCCGAGAAGCGAGTTGTTCATCACCTCGAAACTGCGCAACGGCGCGCATCAGCGCGACGCCGCCTTGCGCGCCTTCGACGAGACGATGAGCAAGCTCGGCATCGAACAGATCGACCTGTTCCTGATCCACTGGCCGGTGCCCAGCCAGGACAGATACGTCGAGGCCTGGAAGACGCTGATCGAACTCAGGCAATCAGGCCGGATCAAGTCGATCGGCGTTTCGAACTTCAACCAGGACCATCTCGAACGGATCATCGGCGAGACCGGCGTCACCCCCACCGTCAATCAGATCGAGCTCCACCCCCGCTTCCAGCAGCGTGACAAACGCGAATTTCACGACAGGCACAACATTGGTATCGAAAGCTGGAGCCCGCTGGGCAGCGGCCGGCTGTTGAGCGACCCGACGCTTGAAAGCATCGCCAGGAAACACGGCAAGTCGGTGGCGCAGACGATCGTCAGGTGGCATCTTCAGGAAGGGCTGATCGTCATACCAAAGTCGATCCACCAGGACCGGATCGCCGCTAATTTCGATGTCTTCGATTTCGAGTTGGAAGCGAAGGACCTCGAGCTTATTCGAGATATGGATTCGCCCGATGGCCGCACCGGGCCGAACCCCGCCACGGCTTCATTCCTGTTCTGACGAAGTGGGCGTCACCGCGCGTTGGCGTTCCCTCACGCCCCTCTCTGTCCTGCCGGACAGAGGGCGCGCTGTCCCGCCAGCCTATATTCCCGAGCCATCCACCAAAGGCACATCTTCCCCCTCCCAGGGACTCGGCATTGAACCCTTGCTGAGATTGGCCGACGGCAACGGCATCCAGCACTTCAGTTCCGGCTCGGCATATTCGACGATGCGCCCCGGGGAAGAATCGGAAGCGCGCCAGCCTTCGCTGCCGAACTGATCGGCGCGGGCCCAGTAAGCCATGTCGACTTCGGCCGGCCCCTGTTCGGACGGCCGGACCGTGACAAGGATTCTGCTGCCGTCCCTTGGCGCGCTCGACATGTGGCGCCACCGATCAGGCTCGTCCATTGCATTTCCTCCTACGACAGTCGTCTCGTACGGATAGTCGCTTCGCGTTCGGAAGCGGTCAACCCGAACTTTCAGGCTTGCCCCAAGGGTGGAAGACTAGGCCAAGACCGGGGCAAGACCCCTGCTCCGTCGCGCCACGGAACAAGTCATGGCGCACCGGGTTTGGCAAGGTTGCTGAAGGAAGCAAAAATGAGATCAGCGCCGCGATCGATCCCTACCATTGTTGCATGGCAGGCCGCGCCCTTCATTCGCAATCCGGTCCGATCGCAATGAGGCAGGCCGGTTCCGATCGTTCCACCCCACCGGAGGAGAGAAAAGGCGGCATAGGACGAACGCTCGGCCTCGGCCTGATAACAGGGGCGGCCGACGACGATTGTTCTGCGATAGGCACCTACGCCAGCGCCGGTGCCCGCTTCGGACCCGACCTACTTTGGACGGCTCCGGTGACCTTGCCGATGATGTACGCGGTCGTCTACCTGTCGTCGAAGCTTGGCCAGGTATCCGGGCGCGGATTGTTCCACGTCATCAAGGACTTCTACCCGCGGTGGCTGCTTTGGTCGGTGCTTTTGGGTGTGCTCATCGGAAACACCATCGAGGCGGCGGCGGATCTCGGCGGAATGGCCGCGGCGATCAACATATTCGTGCCGCTTCCCATTCCGCTGATCGTGCTGTTCGTCGCCGCCCTCATCTTCGCCCTCCAGGTGTTCGGCTCTTACACTTTGATCCGCAACATTTTTCGGTGGCTGGCGCTGGCGCTGCTCGCTTATGTCGGTGCCGCCATTCTGGCCAAGCCGGACGCCGCGGCGGTGCTGCGCGGAACGCTGCTTCCCAGAATCGAATTCAACCGCGAGTTCCTGTCGATCCTGGTCGCCATCATCGGCACGACGCTGTCCGCCTATCTCTATACGTGGCAGTCCAATGAGGAGGTCGAGGAGGAGATTACCCGAGGGCGAACGACGCTCAGGCAAAGGCAGGGCGCCACCGAGGGTGAACTCCGGCGCTCTCGCCGGGACATCCTCATCGGCATGATGTTTTCAAATCTCGTCATGTACTTCATCATCCTGTCGACAGGCGCTACGCTCTACGAGGTGGGCCACCACGATATCGACACGGCCGCACAGGCCGCGGAGGCGCTGCGCCCGCTCGCCGGCCAGGCCGCAAGCATCCTGTTCGCCGCAGGCGTGATCGGTGTGGGCTTCCTTGCGGTTCCTGTCATGACCACCGGCGCCGCCTATGATGTTGCACAAGCCGTCGGCTGGAAAAACAGCCTGCACGCCCGGGCTCGAGAGGCGCCCAAATTTTATCTCGCCATCGGCTTTTTTACGGCGATCGCCGCCGGCCTTAACTTTCTCGGCTTCAATCCGATGAAGGCGCTGGTCTGGTCCGGCATCGTTCAAGGCTTCTCGACGCCGCCCTTGCTGCTGCTCATCATGCTGATGACGAACAGCCGCAGGATCATGGGCGATCAGGTGAACAGCCGGAGCACCAACATACTCGGTTGGGCAACGACCGCCGCTATCTTCTCGGCGACGATCGGCCTGGTGGCAACCTGGTTCATGTGATCCGGCGGAACAAAGGAGCCCTGTCCGCCAGTTGGATTACCCCTTACCGCTTGCGGACTGTCCCAGCTTTGCCGATCTGGGAAATTCCACAACGTCTCCGCGTGGCCGCTTGTATTGCGCTGCGACAATTGCATCGATCAGGAGATCCAGAGCCGCACGAGCCGTGCGGCTCGTCTCGTCGTCACCGCTCAAATAATGGCAGGCTCGTTCAAGGTGGAGGTGTGCGGCGGCAAAGTCGCTTGTCATAGGCTTCTCCCTGTTGCCCGCCGGCCGGCAAGATGACCGCCTCGATTTACCCAAAAGCAAATATCCACAGCCGGATTTGAATCTAATTGGCCTGACTCACTGCATGCCGCGGAGCCACTCCAGCACCTTGGCCTGTGCCTCGCCCGCATCCTCTCCGAGGACCGCGAGGCCGTCGAGGATTGTGGTATCGGGACATAGTTCCTCGACGTCGCGCCGGGTGCGCCCGAGGCCGCTGACGATATAGGTGACGAACGGCGCAATGATCTTGCCCGACAGGTCATGACTGGCCAGGAAGCTGCGCACAGGCGGCGTCAGCCTGACGTTCCACAGCGGTGAGCCGACAAGGACGACGTCATGATTGCTGACGTCGATCTTCGTCCGCAGCGGCGGCAGGTAACCGGACCGCTGTTCCCTGACATTTTGCGCGACGAGCGCGTCATAGTCATCCGGATAGGGTTCCACTGTCTGGATCTCCACCAGGTCACCGCCAATCAGACTATGGATTTGGCGGGCGACGGTTCTGGTGTGGCCGGTGCGCGAATAGTAGACGATCAGGACCTTTCGTCCGGGAGAGCCTGCCGGCTGAGCCAGGATATTTGTCGGCATCAGCAAAAGTCCGCCTGCCACAAGCCCGGAGGAGCTGAGGAACTTCCGGCGCTTCATGTCGGGGCCACTCCAAGGCTGCAGCAGGCGATGAGCCCTGGAGACTTCGCCAGCCTGACAGTCAGGTCGGACAGGCTGTTCAGCGAGACGATACGCCCCCTGAGGAACTTGGCCATCGGTTGGATCTCCGCTTGCGCCCGCGCCGCTATCTTCTTGTTTGATCGCGATCTTTTCCAAACCGGCAAGGCCGGTTCGGGATCTCTACCGGCCTGTCATGTCCAATACCGCTTGCGGCAAGCGAGCGCCCTTCAGCGTGATCTGGGAGGCGGCTTGGTCAATGTCGTCGAGCTCTTCCCGGCTCAGATCGATCGCGACAGCCCCGAGGTTTTCCTCCAGCCGATGCAGCTTCGTGGTGCCGGGGATCGGCACGATCCAGGGTTTTTGGGCAAGCAGCCAGGCGAGAGCGATCTGAGCGGGCGTGGCGCCCTTCAGTTCGGCGACCTTGCGCAGCAGGTCGACCAGCGCGACGTTGGCCTTGAGCGCCTCTGGCGCAAAGCGTGGAACGGCGGCGCGGAAATCGGAGCTGTCGAACCTGGTGTTCTCATCCATCTTCCCTGTCAGGAAGCCTGCGCCCAGCGGACTGAAGGGAACGAAGCCGATGCCGAGTTCCTCCAGCGTCGGCAGGATCTCCGTCTCCGGGCCGCGGTACCACAGCGAATATTCGCTCTGCACCGCGGTCACCGGATGGACGGCGTGAGCGCGCCTGATCGTCTGCGCCGCGGCTTCCGACATTCCGAAATGCCTGACTTTGCCGCCATCGACCAGCTCCTTGATCGTGCCTGCGACATCCTCGATCGGCACATTCGGATCGACGCGATGCTGGTAGAACAGGTCGATGCGGTCGGTCCTGAGGCGCTTGAGCGAAGCTTCGGCAACCGCCTTGATATGGTCCGGCCGGCTGTTCAGGCCACCGCTGCGCTGGCCGGTCTCAAGGTCGATGTCGAAGCCGAACTTGGTGGCGATCGCCACTTTGTCGCGCAACGGCGCCAGCGCCTCGCCGACCAGCTCCTCACTGGCAAAAGGCCCGTACGCCTCGGCCGTGTCGAACAGCGTAACACCACGATCCACGGCCGTGCGGATGAGGGAGATCATGTCGCCCCTTGGCGGGGGCGTACCATAGACCGAAGTCATGCCCATGCAACCGAGCCCGAGGGCCGAAATTTCCAGGCCGCTATTGCCAAGTTTTCGTGTTTGCATTTTTCGTCTCCGCGACTGCAACCCGGTATGCCGTCTCAAGGATTTGAAACCGGCTGTCGAGGTGGCGTTTGATTGAAGATATTGCTCCAGTTCGGCCGCCGCTCAGCGACCGACCCGTGCCTGCAGATGGGCTGGGTAGCGGTCTCCTTGCACCGCAATTCTCGAGACGGCAGCTTCGATGTCGCCAAGATCATTGGCGGTCAGCTCCATCTCGGCGGCGCCGATGTTTTCCTCAAGCCGATGCAGCTTTGTCGTCGCGGGGATCGGCACTATCATGGCTTCTGCGCCAGCAGCCAGGCCAGCGCGATCTGCGCGGGCGTGACCTTTTTGCCGGTCGCGATTTCGCCCAGCACGTCGACCAGGGCCTGGTTCGCCTTGCGCGCCTCGGGCGCAAAGCGCGGCACGATGTTGCGGAAGTCGCTTGCGTCGAACCTCGTGTTCTCGCTGATCGCGCCGGTGAGAAAGCCCTTGCCCAGCGGGCTGAAGGGAACGAAGCCGATGCCGAGTTCCTCGAGCGTCGGCAGGATCTCCTTTTCCGTTTCCCGCCACCACAGCGAATGCTCGCTCTGCAGTGCTGCGACCGGTTGCACGGCATGGGCACGGCGGATCGTCTGGGCGCCGGCTTCCGACATCCCGAAATGCCTGACCTTGCCTTCGCCGATCAGCTCCTTGACGGTGCCGGCAACGTCCTCGATCGGCACATTCGGATCGACGCGGTGCTGGTAGAACAGATCGATGTGGTCGGTCCTGAGCCGCTTGAGCGAAGCCTCGGCAACCGCCTTGATATGCTGCGGCCGGCTGTTCAGGCCACCGCTGCGCTGGCCGGTCTCAAGGTCGATGTCGAAGCCGAACTTGGTGGCGATCACCACTTTGTCCCGCAACGGCGCCAGCGCCTCGCCGAGCAGCTCCTCGTTCTTGTAGGGGCCGTAGGCCTCGGCGGTGTCGAAGAAGGTGACGCCGCGCTCATAGGCCGAGCGGATCAGCGTGATCGCGTCCGTCTTGTCGGTGGCTGGACCATAGCCGAAGCTCAGCCCCATGCAGCCCAAGCCGAGCGCCGAGACTTCCAGATCGCTGTTCCGAGTTTGCGCTTTTGCATCGGGTTTCTCCTCTAGGTTCGACCGCCGACGGCGGCCGGCAAAACGGCGGCGCTTGCACCCGGCAGGGCGGCGCTTTCCGCAACTTGGGCTTCCGGACCGGCCTTGACCGTCCGGCGGGCGATCAGCATGGCGGCGATCGCCAGTGCCAGTGCCAGCATCACCGTGCCGGCAGTCAGCGCAGATGTGACCTGATGGACGAGCAGGTTCCTGCCGTCGAGCGCACCGGCGCCGAAGGCCGACACTGCGACCAGGATTCCGAGGCCGAGCGAATTGCCCAATTGATGTGCGACGTTGACGACGCCGGAGGCTGCGCCCGCATCCTCGGCGCTGACCCCGGCGACGCCGGAGGCAGTGAGCGGGCTCAATGCAAACCCCTGCCCTGCCCCGACCAGCATCATCGGCAGAGCGACCCCGGTCACATAGGACGTGTCGGGCGAGACGCGGCTCAGCCAGGCCATGCCGATCAGCGACATGGTGAGGCCGCCGGCGAGCAGCCGACCGTTGCCGAACCGCTTCGTCAGCTGCGGCACCGTCATCGCGACGGCGAAGTTCACCAGGGTAGCCGGCAAGAATGCCAGACCGGTGAGCGCGGCGCTGTAGCCGACGACGCCTTGCAGGAACTGGGTGGTGAAGAAAAAGAAGCCGATCATCGCGCCGAGAAAGAGGACGCGCGCCGCATACGCGCCGGCCCGCACCCGGCTGGCGAAAAGACGCAGCGGCATGATCGGCTGCTTTGCTCGCGTCTCGTTGACGATGAACAGGGCAAGCAGCGCGGCCGCGGCGACAAGGGCTGCGATCGTCAGCGGGTCGCTCCAGCCGGCGCTTGCGGAGCGGACCAGGCCATAGACAAGCGCGCTCATGCCGATGGTCGAGGTGAGCGCGCCGGCAACGTCGAACTGGCCGGATCGCCGCTCCGTTTCCGGCAGGTAGCGCCATGAGGCGACAATCATGGCGATGCCGATGGGTAGATTGACGAGGAAACCGACGCGCCAGGAAAGCCAGTCGGCCAGCACGCCGTCAAGGACGAGGCCGACGCTGGCGGCCACCCCGGCAACGGCGCTGTAATAGGAGACCGCGCGGGTGCGTTCAGGGCCCTCGGAGAAGTTCGTCTGCAGCAGGGCGAGCGTCGAGGGCGCGAGGATCGCCGAGCCGAGACCCTGGACCGCGCGCGCCGCAAGCATCCATGCCGGCGACTGTGCCAGGCCGATCGCCAGCGATGCCGCCGTGAACAGCGCCAGGCCGAGGATCAGCATGAGGCGGCGGCCGAGTATGTCGCCGGCGCGGGCGCCGATCAGCAGGAAGCCGCCGAAGGTCAGCGTATAGGCGCTTTGCACCCAGGACAGCTCGGCACTGGTGAAATTGAGGTCGTGGTGGATCTTCGGCAGTCCGGTGAGGACGACCGAAATGTCGAGCACGATCATCACATAGCTGACCAGGATGATTGTCAGAACGGCCGTCTTGCTGGGTATGGAAGGAGCGGTCATCGTCATACGTGCTCCGCCTTGGCTTGATCTCGATATTGCTCGTCGCTGACATGCTCCATCCAGTCGACGGCCTTGCCGTCGAGCGCTTCCTGGACGGCGATATGCGTCATGGCGGTGGCAGGCGCGGCACCATGCCAGTGCTTCTCGCCGGGTTCGAACCAGACCACGTCGCCGGGACGGATTTCCTCTGTCGGGCCGCCCCAGCGCTGGACGCGACCGCAGCCCGAAGTCACGATCAGGACCTGCCCCAGCGGATGCGTATGCCAGGCAGTGCGCGCACCCGGTTCGAACGTCACGGCATTGCCGGCCGCACGCGCCGGAGCGTTGGCTGCAAACAGCGGATCGATACGGACCGTTCCGGTAAACCATTCGGCCGGCCCCTTGCCGGACGGCTGCGCGCCGCTACGCTTGATTTCCATTATCTTGGCTTCTTTGCTGGGCTGACGGAAAATGTCCGTCGCGCGATTGCCGATGGCGGGAATCTAGGCAGTGTAGCGGCATGCAATTAGATGCTATAATTGGCATGAAGCTATGAGATGGATTCATGAATGCGGCAAGGTAGCGTCAACGATCTGCTCGCCTTTCTGGCTGTCGCGAGGGAGCGAAGTTTTACCAGGGCGGCCGCGAAACTCGGCGTTTCGCAGTCGGCTCTCAGCCACACAATCCGCGGACTTGAGGAGCGGCTCGGCGTCCGGCTGCTGACCCGGACCACCCGCAGCGTCTCGCCAACGGAGGCCGGCGAGCGCCTGCTTCAGACCGTTGGCCCGCATTTCGAGGGCATCGAGACGGAGCTCGCCGCGCTCAGCGAGCTGCGCGACAAGCCCGCCGGCACCATCCGCATCACCGCGGGCGAGCATGCGGCTGACGCGATCCTGTGGCCCGCGCTCGCAAAGCTGCTGCCCGCCTACCCCGACATAAAGGTCGAGATCATCATCGACTACGGCCTGACCGATATCGTCGCCGAACGCTATGATGCAGGCATCCGTCTCGGCGAGCAGGTCGCCAAGGACATGATTGCGGTCCGCATAGGCCCCGATATGCGCATGGCGGTGGTCGGCGCGCCGTCCTATTTCGCCCGCCGCAAGCGGCCGCAGACGCCGCTCGAGCTGACCGATCACGCTTGCATCAATCTGCGCCTGCCGACCTATGGCGGCATCTATGCCTGGGAGTTCGAGAAAGCCGGCCGCGAGCTCAAGGTGCGGGTCGAGGGGCAATTGGTGTTCAACAATATCGGGCTGCGAATGAACGCGGTGCTGGCCGGCCTCGGGCTCGCCTACCTGCCCGAGGACCAGATACGCACGCAGCTTGCCGACGGGCGGCTGGTCAGGGTGCTGGCCGACTGGTGCCCGCCCTTTCCTGGTTACCATCTCTATTACCCGAGCCGCCGGCAACCTTCGGCCGCCTTCGCCTTGCTGGTCGATGCGCTGCGCTATCGCCGCTGAGGCGATGTTTCGGATGTTTCAGCGCGGTACGCCGCGTTGAATGAACCAATTACGGGCGGTGTTCCGCAAACTCTGTCCACTCACCGCGCTGCTTTTGAAATTTTCTCGCTCTTTTAATTCTACAAACTCTCTAGACTTAACATAGATCGCTAGGCCTAGAATAGAGCGCTTGAGAGGAGCCAGGAATGTCGAAAAAGCTCGTGGTGGGGCTGTCGGGCAATTTGACCCGGCCGTCGAAGACCAAGGCGTTCGTCAGCCACATCGTCGGGCAGGCCGCCGAAAGCATTGCCGCGGCCTCGGCCGTCTTCGACATTGAGGATCTCGGCGCGTCCCTGCCGCAGGCAAGGCGCATTGGCGATCTGGACCCGGCGGCGCGCAACATTGTCGAACGGCTGCTGGGCGCCGACATCCTGGTGGCCGGCTCGCCGACTTTCAAAGGCAGCTACACCGGGCTTTTCAAGCACTTCTTCGACCTGCTCGACCCGTCATCGCTGAGGAGCAAGCCGGTCATCCTCGCCGCAACCGGCGGCGGCGAGCGTCACTCGCTGATCGTCGAGCACCAGCTGCGGCCGCTGTTCGGCTTCTTCGAGGCACTCACCATGCCGACCGCGATCTACGCCTCCGACAAGGATTTTGCCAATGGCGTGCTGGTGTCGGAAGCCATCGACGCCCGCGCCCGGCAGGCGGTCGCCGAGGCATGCCGGGTAACCGGATTGCCCTACGGCGTCGGCCTTGCCGCCTGAACGCGCCACTGATCCGAGATCCCCCTTCCCGACCCATTCAGGAGCACGCGGCGATGACCCGATCCACAAAATCCAGGCAAATCAAACTGGGCGCTTTCCTGCCCGGCGGCGGACAGCATATTGCCGCCTGGCGCCATCCCGATGCGCCGGCCGACGGCGCGACCAATTTCGAGTTCCACAAGCAGCTTGCCCTGACCGCCGAGCGCGGCCTGTTCGATGCCTATTTCCTCGCCGACAATCTGACGGTCGGCCTCGGCGCCCGCGAAGGCGGCAACGCCAAGATCGCCGGCTTCGAGCCGGTGACGCTGTTTGCAGCACTTGCGCCGCTCACCACGCATCTCGGCTTCATCGCCACCGCCTCGACCACCTATGAGGAGCCCTACACGCTGGCTCGCAAATTCGCCTCGCTCGACCTGCTGTCGAATGGCCGGGCCGGCTGGAACGTCGTCACCTCGGCCGGCGACGAAACCGCGCGCAATTTCAATCGCAATACCCAGCCCAATCATGCCGACCGTTACGCGCGGGCCCATGAGCATGTCGAGACGGTCAAGGCGCTGTGGGACAGCTGGGAGGGCGATGCCTTCATCCGCGACAAGAAATCGGGCCGCTTCTACGACAAGGACAAGCTCCACGACATCGATCACAAGGGGCAGCACTTCAGCGTCAAGGGCCCGCTCAACGTGCCGCGCCCCGTGCAGGGGCACCCGGTGGTGGTGCAGGCCGGGCAGTCGGAAGACGGCCGCAAGCTCGCCGCCCATTCGGCGGAAGTCATCTTCACCGCCCATCAGAACCTGGCGTCGGCGCAGGAATTCTACCGCGACATCAAGGCGCGCGTGATTGCCGCCGGCCGCGATCCCGAGCAGGTGCTGATCATGCCGGGCGTAGCACCCTTCGTCGGCCGCACCGAAGAGGAAGCGCGCGCCAAATACCAGCAGCTGAACGATCTCATCCTGCCTGAGGATGGCGTCGCCCTGCTCAATGGACTGGCCGGGCAGACGCTCGACATCAGGGGCTACCCGCTCGACGGCCCGCTGCCGCCAAGCAAGGAAACCGAAGGCATGAAGAGCCGCCAGGCGCTGATCCGCCAGATCGCCGACGAGCACAACTTCACCATCCGCCAGCTCTACCAGTGGGTAGCAACGGCCCGCGGCCACTACACCGTCATCGGCAGCGCCGTGCAGGTTGCCGACCAGATGGAGGAGTGGTTCGGCAACGAAGCTGCCGACGGCTTCAACATCCTGCCGCCCTGGTTGCCCGGCGCGCTCGACGATTTCGTCGAGCTGGTGATCCCGGAGCTGCAGCGCCGTGGCCTGTTCCGCACCGCCTATGAAGGCAAGACCCTGCGCGCGAACCTCGGCCTGAAGCGGCCGGAAAATCCCTGGACCGCCGCCCGCTCGGCCGTGCTGGCCGCCGAATAGCTCCCTGTCGCAAGAGGCAAGACGATGAGTTTGCAGCACATCGAACAGCCGGTCGTCATCGACAGGCGTGATAGCGAGACCAGCCTTGGCTCGGACTTCCTGCGTCTCGGTCGCCGGACAGGAATTCGCTTCCTGTCGCGCTATGGCGTCCTGATCGCTTTCCTCGCACTCTGGCAGGTGTCGAGCAGCGCCGGGTGGGTCAACACGGCGGTGCTGCCGCCGATCGATACGATTGTCGCGGCACTTTGGAAGGGGCTGGCCGGCGGCACTCTGCTCGGTGACATCGCCATCAGCCTGCAGCGCGCCGGTCTCGCCTTCGCGGCCGCCGTGCTGGTCGCGATCCCGCTTGGTCTGTTCATGGGCCAGGTGCGCACCGTCGAAACCGCGCTCGATCCCATCCTGCAGGTTTTCCGTCAGACCTCGGCGCTGGCGCTCTATCCGGTGTTCATCCTGCTGCTTGGGCTGGGCGAAGCCTCCAAGGTATTCGTCATTTTCTGGGCGACGCTGTTCCCGCTGCTGCTCAACACCATCAGCGGCGTCAAGCAAGTCGATCCGAAACTGCTGGAGATGGCCCGCGTCTACGGCGCCGGGCAAATCACCGTTTTCCGCCGCGTCGTGCTGCCCGGCGCCGTGCCCTCGATCTTCGTTGGGCTGAGGCTCAGCGCCACCACGGCGCTATTGCTTTTGATCGCCTCCGAAATGATCGGCGCCAACAAGGGCATCGGCTTCCAGGTGATGAACGCGCAGTACAACTTCCAGATACCGCTGATGTTCGCCGCAATCGTCATCCTCGCCGGCCTCGGCCTGATCGCCAACCAGGCGCTGGTCAGCCTGCAGCGGCGGCTCTGCCGCTGGAGCAATGCCGTCGACTGACCACTCGTTGCCATCCTTCAAACCAGGCCCAAACCAGGCCAGAATAAAGGAAGACCGGATCATGAAAATTACCCGCCGTTCCCTGCTTGCCGGCGCACCCTTCGCCGCCGGTCTTCTCTCCGCCGGCCTGCCCCGCTTCGCCTTTGCTGAAGCGGCACAAGTCAAGTTCCGCTACCTCGCCAGCCGCGGCAGCATCTCTCCGCATGAGCTGGCCGACGAGCTCGGCTATTTCAAAGGCCTCGGCGTCGAACTGGAGAATGTCGGCTATTCCGGCGGCGGCCCGGAATCGCTGTTCGCGCTGGCCTCCGGCAGCGTCGATCTCGGCTCGGCCGCAACCGCTGCCGTGATCAATTCGATCTCCGGCGGCAACGACTTCGTCGCCGCCTATCCGAGCAACGGCATCAACAATAAGGTGCGCAGCGTCTTCTACGTGCTCGACGACAGCCCGATCAAATCGATCGCCGACATTGCCGGCAAGACCATCGCCGTCAACACGCTCGGCGCCCATCTCGACTACACGGTGCGCGAGGCGCTGCACAGCGTCGGCCTGGCGCCCGACGCCGCCAATCTCGTCGTGGTGCCCGGACCGCAGCTCGAACAGACCTTGCGTTCCCGCCAGGTCGACATCGCGGCGCTGGGCTACTGGCAGGCGACGTTTGCCGGCGCCCTGGTCGACAATGGCGGCGTGCGTGGCGTGTTCAACGACACCGACGTGCTCGGCGAGCTAGCCGGCGGCTTCGTCGTGCTCAGGCGCGACTTCATCGCCGCGCATCCGGACGCCGCTCGCAACTTCGTCGAGCAATCCGCCCGTGCCTCGGACTGGTCGCTGCAGAACCCGGACGAAGCGCGCAAGGTGCTCGCGAACATCCTCGACAAGCGCGGCGAAAACGGCGAATTGGCGCGCTACTGGACCGGCTTTGGGCTGCGCCAGGGCGCCAAGGCAACCGACCGCGATATCGACTTCTGGGTCAGCGTGCTCGAGCGCGACGGCCGCCTGCCCAAAGGCAAACTGAAGGCGGTGGACATCCTCTACCGGCCGGGCGAAACCAAGACCAACTGACGAAACGGCCGGAGACAAGCGCGATGAGCAGCACAAGCGGCGGTGAGGTCAGCATACGCGACCTGTCCAAATCCTTCAGCATCGGTGGGCGCCCGCTTGCCGTGCTGAGAGCGCTCAACCTCGACATCTGCTCGGGTGAATGCCTGGTCATCGTCGGCGCCAGCGGATCGGGCAAGACCACGCTGCTGCGCATCCTAGCCGGGCTGGAGGCCGCCGACAGCGGCGGCGTCGCCATCGATGGCAAGCCGGTGCATGGCGTCGGCGCCGAGCGCGCGGTGATTTTCCAGGAACCGCGCCTGCTGCCCTGGCTGACCGTGCTCGGCAACGTCGCCTTCGGCCTCGAGGTGCGGGGCGTGCCTAAGGCCGAGGCCGACGAAAGGGCGCGCTTCTATATCGCGCTCGTCGGCCTCGCCGAATTCAGCGATGCTTTCCCAAGGCAGCTATCGGGTGGCATGGCGCAGCGCGTCGGCATCGCCCGCGCCTTGACCGTGCAGCCTGAAATCCTGCTGCTCGACGAGCCGCTGGGGGCGCTCGACGCCATGACCAAGATCGGCATGCAGGAGGAACTGGCGCGCATCTGGAGCGAGGAGAACGTCACCATGGTGATGGTGACTCATGACCTCGAGGAAGCGATCTACCTCGCCGACAGGGTACTGATCCTGCCCAAGGAGAAAGGCGGCGCGGCGCGGCTGATCGAGATCGACCTGCCCCGCCCGCGCGAGCGCAGCGAAAGCCGCTTCGTACGCTATCGCGAAGACCTGCTGCGCGAGTTCGGCCTGCACTGAAGGGCGGACTATGCCGTGGACCCACGGCGGCGGCAAAGTGCCGCTCGGTTCCGTCCGCGACCTTTGAAAACCTTGGGTTCCTCGCCCCGCAGAGCGGGGAGAGGTGGCTCGGCGAAGCCGAGACGGAGAGGGGCCTTCCGGCATCGCAGACCGTCCCTCAAGCGCCACCCACCTGCCCTCCCCGGGTTCTTTTCTGGAACCGGATTCCACGCCCCGCATTTTCTAACCGGGAGGCGAAGGAGCGCGGCATGAAAGCTTTGTTCGCAATCTTCGGCGGCTTCGTCCTGACGCTCGCCGTATTCGCCAGCGGTCTGGCCTTCGCCACCTGGCTTCTGATAGCCAAGCCGGTGTCGCCGGCCGCCCCGGTCTCCAGCGTCGCCGAATTGTGGACCAGGGATCCGCGCCCGGTGAACCCGGCCTCGCAGCGCCTGGAGCGCCTTCCCGCCCGCGCGGTCCCGGCTGATCGCACCTCGAAACCCGCCGATGCCGCAGCGTCGGCGCCCGACACCACCGTGACCGGCTCTATCCAACCGGCAGCGGAAGAGCAGCAGACGCTGCCTGTCGCCCATGTCGAATGGTGCGCAAGCCGCTACCGCTCCTACAGACCGGACGACAACCACTACACATCCTACAGCGGCCAACAGCGCCCCTGCATCTCGCCCTATCTCGACGCCGGCGATGACGGCAGCTACGTCGAGGCGAGCGACACGTCGTCTATCGAGGGCTCCGTCCCATCGGATGAAACCGACGGCGCCGAGCTCTCATCCGACCACCTGCAATACTGCTTCAGCCGCTACCGCTCGTACCGACCGGAAGACAACACGTATCAGCCGTATTCCGGCGGGCCGCGCCGGCAGTGCGAGTAGGCGGGCGGGGGCGGGCTGGCGGCCGCAGTACATGGCGCCTTGTGCGACCCCACCCAACGATCACGCAGATTTCTTGGATCGTTCGGGTTGGCGCGGCGTTCATCCGATACCCAAAGGAGAAATCAACATGGGCGACGACCGGGAAGACAAGATTCGTGAGCGCGCATACCAGATCTGGGAACGTGAAGGCCGGATCCATGGCGATCCCGAGCGGCACTGGCACCGGGCCGAGGCCGAGATCGACAGGGAGGCAGCCCTGCCACTGACGGCAGGCGATGCTCTGCCGGAAACCCGCGAGGTCGCGAGCTCCGACGTCTTGACGGTCGAGGCCCTGGCTGTGCGCACCGGCATATCGGGCGAACAGGCGCAGGAGCTGATCGATAGGCTGGGCAACGACCGAGCGGCGATCGAGCAAGCCGCGCGCAACCTCAAGGGGAAGCACCGGCTCGGGGAGTGACAGATGATCAGAAAACTCAAAGACGGAAAATACCGCCTCTATTCGCGCAAGAAGGACGAAAAGACCGGCAAGCGCCGCAATCTCGGGACGTTTGACAGCCGCGAGGCTGCGGAAAAGCACGAACGCGAGGTGCAGTATTTCAAGAGGCATTGAGGGGCGTGCCGTCGCTTGCCAGGCAGCCGCGCCGGATGCCTGACGGAACCTGAATTCCAGCCCGCAACAAGCCGTCGCGAAGCCACTACCGCTCCCACAGGCCAAGCGACGACCACTACACATCCTACAGCGAAGGGCAGCGCCCCTGCATCTCGCCCTATCTCGACGCCGCCGATGACGGCAGCTACGTCGAGGCGAGCGATACGTCGTCGGTGGAGGGCTACCCGCCATCGGATGAACCCGGCGGCGCAGAGCTGTCATCCGACCACATGCAATACTGCTTCAGCCGCTACCGGTCATATCGACCGGAAGACAACACCTATCAGCCCTATTCCGGGGGGGCCGCGCCGGCAGTGCGAGTAGGTGGGGCGTCGCGGACACGATGGTGAGGTGAGGGCACGCCTGGAATAGGAACACGGCCCGCGCCCACGGCACCTGACCGACTTCGAATCCAGCTCCTTGCCGAGTGGCCGAGACTGCAGCATGGCAATCCTGAAACGAACATCGCGGCGAGATCAGCGGGTTCGGCACCGCACACCGGATCGATTAGAGTCCGTTTTGAAATTCAAGGATGAGCGTTTCGGCGGATGAGGTTTGCGCCCATTGCGACGAGGATCATTGCGTGAGAGACGTCGATGCGCTGCTCGTAGTCGCGCACGAGGCGGCGCCATCTTGTCATCCAGCCGAAGGTCCGCTCGACGACCCAGCGTCGGGGCAAGACTTCGAAGCCCTTCTGGTCATCGGATCGGCGGATGACCTCGACCACGAAGTCCAGATAGGCGGCCTTGTCCATGAGCATTAGCCGATCATAGGCGCCGTCGGCGAACAGATGCTTCACCCAGGGCCAGCGCTGGCGGATACCATCCAAGATCGCCTGAGCGCCGGCGCTGTCGGAGATATCGGCCGGCGTCAAGTTGACCATCAACAGCCGCCCATCCGTATCGACTGCGATATGGCGCTTGCGTCCGACGATCTTCTTGCCGGCGTCGTAACCCCTTGTTCTTGCTTGCGGAGCCTTGACCGACTGGCTGTCGATCACCGCCGCCGACGGGCTCGCCTCGCGCCCGGCCCGCTCACGATCCAGCATCAGCGCCACGTCGTGGATGGTCTGGAACAAAAATCGCCGCGCCAGCTCTCGAAACCAGCCATAGACCGTCTGCCAGGGTCCCAAGTGGATCGGCAGCATCCGCCAGCCGCAACCCGAACGGACCAGGTAGCGCACCGCATTGATCACCTCGCGAAAATCAACCTCGCGCGGACGGCCACGCCGCCCAGGCTTGGGCATCAGCGGCGCGAACTGCTCCCACTCCTCATCCGTCAAATCAGACGGGTAGCGCTTGGTCTTCTTGGCGATCTGGGCCATCCGGCCACGGCTCTGCTTTGTCCACATCCACAGCTTGAATCATAACCCAGCCTCAGACGAAACCCCAGTAAGCCGATTTTCAAAACGGCCTCTTAGCGCTCACACACGCGCCGATCAAACGTGCTCGGCTCTATCGAGATTTTAACGTACGCTTCTCATGCAATTCTGTATGTCAATAGGACGTCAGCGGACAAGCCGCTTTAAGGCATTGATTTCACGGGGATAATTTTCGTATATAATGTCTTGCATACAGACTTCTACCCGGCATCACTATACACATTGAAACATTGCAGAAGAGCATGGGATCATAACTCGCTGTAACAAAAGCATTTTATCTCAGACAATATCAGATATCCACAGACATGTAGAAAACTTCAACGTCGGCGCGTTGACATTGAACGACGGCGACGATACAGCTTTAGATTGTCGCGATAGGGATGGTGCTGAAATGGCTGATAATGAAGGGCTGGAGCAGTTCACACTGACGCTAAAGGGGAATGGGGTCGAGATCAAGCGTGAGATCAGCCCAGATCAATTTGCTGCGATCATGAGCGTGGTTATTGGCAGAGATATGTCTGCCAGTAATACTTCGACCGCATCCACGGGAGCGCCGGTAGAGCTAGCAGTTAAAATCTCGCTCAGAGAATTTCTCGACGAGGTCAAAGCAGTGCGTAAGCCGGATCAAATTGTGGCAATAGGTCATTATATTGGCCTTCATGAGGGTCAGCCCACCTTCTCCCGTGAGGACATAAAGGACCGCTTTGCTGCTGCGAGAGAACCTATGCCCTCGAATTTCCCGCGAGATTTCGGGGTGGCCATCAAAGCTGGGGCAATCGCCGGGGCACATCAAAAGGCGGGCCACTACTACGTGACCAAAACCGGAATACAGGCTGTTGATCGGCACTTCGGGGCCGACGCGAAGAAGTAAGAGGATACGCATCCATGGCTCTCAAGGATTTGGTTGCGGATCGTGGCAAGATCACGGAGGAGATGATCGAGAAGATCATAGCCGATTATATCCGGTATGATCCAGGAACCTACGAAATCGTATTTACCCGGGCCGGCATGGCATTGGGGAACGACGCCAAAGTTCTAGTAATGCTTGTTGCGATTGTGGGCTGGAAGTACGTGACCGACGAAACTCGCTCGGCCGACACGCGACCTGCTGCTTTGGAAGCGCTTACTGGCATCCATGGCGGCTCTTTGCGCCCCACGCTCAAGAAATTGAAAGATTCCCGCCTTCTTGCAGTTGTTGATGGCCATTATTCGGTCAAGGTAGCCAACCTCGAGGCAATTGCGAGCACGGTTGCGGGGGAGAAGGCGTTGGCTCCCGCCAAGCGCACTGCCGGTAAAGCTGACAAGATAGCGAAAACGCTTTCGCCAGATGAACAGGCGACCATCCAGACTGGTCAAACAAGCAGGCGGAAATCGGTTGTGCCGATCCGGGCATCGCTAGACCGGTTAGTAAAAGATGACTTCTTCTCAGAGGTGCGGACTTTGCCACAAGTCTTGGCTGAGCTACATGAGCGCGCAATTATAGCCAAGACAACATCCCTATCTGGACCCATCGCCGATCTGGTTCGAAACGGCAAGTTGAAGCGCAAAAAGGTCATCAACGGAAACAAGGAAATATGGGGCTATAGGGCGGCTTAACATGCGCGACACCATCATCGCGAACCTGTCCGCACATATCCAACCCTGCTGGTAACTGAACTGGTCGACGCTTACGAGCAATTATTAGCAAAACATCGCGCTGGAGACTTGGAGGGCGCGCTGGTGAAAGGCGGCCGGCTCGTCGAGCAGGTGTTTCGGACGATCGAACATCTCCGTACGGGCACCACGCCCGTCGAGATAAAACAGGTCGCCCAAACTATGAAGCAGATAGAAAACGACACGTCACTTTCGGATTCGCTGCGATTCCTCATACCTCGTGCCGCTTATGGCATGATCTACGACCTCCGCAGCAAGCGAAACGCCGTGCACGTGAAGGAAATTGATCCAACTTCCATTGACGTATCCCTAGCGGTGGCAGGGGCGAGTTGGATCATCGCAGAGTTCCTACGGCTCTATCATGTCAGTGATGACAAAGCTGTAGCCCAGGCGATGCTTGCGCTGACGCGAACTTCGATCCCATTGATCGAGGCCATCGATGGAGAAGTGTTTGTGGGTAAACCCGTCGCGGCAAAGTATGAGCTGCTGTTACTACTGGCCCATGCAAGGCCGGCAGGATTGACGCGCACCGAATTAGGTACCGCTGTCAAGTGCAGTCAGCCCTCGGTCAGCAACGGACTTAAAGACCTAGTCAAGAAACGCTATGTTCATTTGTCTTCAACAGGCCAGTATTTCGTAACCAGTGCCGGCGAACAAATGTTAGCGGAGTGGCTCATTTCTGTTCAGTGAAGGTTGAGCGGCACCCTTCTAGCCTCTCACCCGGCGCGCTCCCTCCACCCGCGTCAAGCCGCTCCTGCAGATGCCCATTGAGCACAATCATCTCCTTCAGCGCCTTAACCGCATCTCCCTTATGCAATGCAATGAACTTGTCAGCGATGGCCTGCAGCGCTACCTCCTGGCGGCTGTCCAGTGTCACAATGTGGTCCATGGCGGCGCCTCCGATCGTGCCTGTTGAATTGAACAAAACGGGAACAAAAATGTCAAGAGCGAGTTGACTCAGCGAGGAATGCCTTCCTATTTGTCAGCAGGCGGGGCGGTTGCTCACAAATCGAGGAGAGCCGCGATGGGCAGACGAAAAAGCCGGTTTGACAGGCTGTCGGCAAGGGATGCGGAGGCGCTCATCAGGGACGCTTTGAGCCTGCGCAGGACTGTGCAGTCGTCGCAGTTGCATCTCAAGGCGCATGGCGAGCTGTTCTGGCAGCTTTGCGGGCTTGTCGAGAAATTGCACGAGGTGCTGGCCAGCGTCGCGGAGAAGCAGCCCGATTATCGGATGGCGCACCTTGGCCTGCTTCCCCTCCCCGAGGATTACTCGACCCGGAAGTGACCCATGGCCGGGCCGATGGACAGCGTTGGGCGTGCCGCCAAGGCCAACATGCTGCTCATCGTGGAGTGCGGCCATTGCTACCATGTCGGACGCTTCAAGGCCAATGATGTCGCCCAGGTGGTGGGCTGGAACAAGCCGCTGGAAGCGATCAGGTTCAGGTGCAAGCGATGCAGCCGGAAGGACACGACGGTGAAGACGCAGTTCATCGACCAGGATCATCCGCCCAAGGGCTACATCTGGGTGCTGCAGAAGGTCAAGCGCTAGAACAATGAGCCTTGCGCCGGCGCCTGCTGCGGAAACTTGATCTGCGTCGCCGGTTTTTCGACGATCACCAGCGCATCACCGGGCGCCGGGCGCTGCAGGTGCCTTGCCTCCGACCACGGCGCGGTGAGCCATGTCTCGGTTTCTTCCGGCGTGGTCAGGATCACCGGCATTGCCTTTTCGTGGATCGGCGCGATCAGCGCGTTGGGCCTGGTCGTCATGAAGCCATAGACCTGGTGATCGGCGGGGCCGTCCTTGACCTTGCGAATGCCCTGCCAGCGCGTCCACAGGCCGGCGAAGAAGAACAGTGGGCGGTGCTCGCCGAGTGCAAACCAGTAGTTGCGCTGAATGCCGGTCTCGGGGTCCTTGTCGCCGGGCGTCGGGCTCGGCTCGGCGAAACTGGTGACGGGCACCACGCAGCGGTTCTCGATACCGAGATATTGCTGCCAATGGCCGTATTGCGGGTTGCGGATATTGGTGGTGCCGTAGTCGGCCTTGCCCTTGACCCGCTCCAGCGGCGTCGGCATGCCCCACAGCAGATTGGCCAATTCGCGTTCCCCGTCCGGCGCGTTCCGCACCACCGGGCCTGGCTGGTTGGGATAGATGTCGATGGAGGGTTCGAGATTGCCGAGGATGTCGCGCAAGGCGCGGGTCCACTGGCGGATGGCCTCCTGGCTGGTCGTGATGTTGTAGAGATTGCACATTCCGAGCCGTTCCCAAATGCTCAGGCATCTTGTTGGAAACGGCCCGGAATTTCCAGCGCTGTCCGCCCGGTTGCTGACACGGCCGGCCGTGTCAGCAATGGCTTTTCAATGAGACCTACCGCGCCGATTGTCTCATAGCTTGTGCGGCGACTGCCGCGAGGAAGGCTCTCGCCGCGGCATCGCACGCCGCTCGGGATGGGCCTTTGGCAAAGAGAAGAAGCTCGGCGGCTCGAATGTTGAGGCCGTGCTTGTTCGCGAATGTGGCTAGATCGTAGGGCTTGCTGTCGTACGGCTCGTTGTCGTAGTCGATCGTCAGATCGTAGTTTTCTCTCATTTTTCTTCCTCCCGTTAGCGATCTTCCCCCTCCTGTCGCTAACGCAAAGTTAACGTCGAGGGCGGCGAGCGAGTCCACCAATCAGGGATTGTATAAAACCGGTACCGTGCGAGGTTTTCTCGGAACCGAGGCCCTCAGCCGTCCAGCGCCTCGTGCTGGTAGAGCTCGTCCATGCTGAGCGTCGCCAGCGCCGCGAAGGGCGCCTGCTTTTGCACACGGCCGTGGCTCAGGATCACAACGTCGTCGCAGAACGAGATGGTGCTGCGGTGATGGCTGATAACGATGGTGGTACGGCGGCCGGCCCGCGACTTGAGCGTCTCGACGATCGCCGCTTCCGACAGGCCGTCGACTGCATTGGTGGCTTCGTCCAGGATGAGGATATCGGGATCGCGCACCAGGGCTCTGGCCAGTGCGATCCGCTGCCGCTGTCCCGCCGAGAGATTGACACCGCGGTAGCCGACGACCGTCCTGTAGCCCTGCGGCAGTTGCTCGATAAACCCATGCGCTTCGGCCAGTCTTGCGGCGCGCTCGGCGTCGGCGGTGGAGGCCGCGTCCTGCCCGTAGATTATGTTTTCAAAAATCGTGCCGTCGACCAGTTCCAGCTCCTGGCTGGCGAGCGCGATATGCTTTCGCCATTGGCTGGGGTCGATCCGGTCGAGAGGCGATCCATCGACGAGAATCCTGCCGCTATCCGGTTCGACGAAGCGGCACAGGAGATTGACGATCGTTGTCTTGCCCGCGCCCGACCGGCCAATCAGCGCGGTCGAGCGGCCGCTGCGGAGGTCGAAACTCGCCGCATGCAGCACCACCGCGCGCTGCTCCGAGCCGGAATAGGTAAAGGTAACGTCTTCGAACTTGATGCCTTGGCTGAGCCCGGGGAATGGCCTGTTGCCTTGCGGCGGCTGGGGCTTGTCGGACGGGTCCAGCATCCACGTCACCTCTTCCAGCGATCCGCTCAGGCCTTGCAGCTGGCTCCAGGCCATTTGCAAAGACCGCATATAGGGCTGCAGCCTATACAGCAGGATGACGAAGGCGACGATCAGCGGGAAGCTGACATTGGCGAACCAGGCGCCGATCACCACCGCCAGGAACAGCATGGCGTGCAGGACCTCGGTCAGCGGCGGCAACGCTCCCTGGCGCGTCAGCAGGACGAAGGCAGCCCGGCGCACCGCATCCGACGCCTGGTCGAATGCCGCCTTCTCGCGTTGCTCCTGGCCGAAAATGCGGATCAGCCGTCCGGCATGCACCAGATGCAGCATCTGCGATGCGAGCTGGCTGTTGCGGGAGGCGACGCTGCGGCTCGGCGCCTTCAGATTGGCCGACAGCATGGCGTGCGCGACCTGGACGAGGGCCAGCCCCAGCGTGACCAGCAGCGTCATCTGCCACGATAAAAGCAGCAGGAAAGCCAGAAGGATGATCGCGGCCGATGCATTGACGATTGCCCCCAACGTGATCTGGATGGCATCCGAGGCCCGCCAGGATTCGTTGGAGATGATGTTGAGCAGCCGTCCGGGGCTTTGCTGCAGGAAGAACGGGTAGCCCACCCGCAGCAGCTGCTCCGACAGCGCGCTGCGGATCGAATGGCTTGCCTTGCCGTAGATGAAGGTGGTCAGCAGCGTGTTGGCGAAGGCGAAAAGGTTCTTCAGGAGGATGGAGCCGAGGATGGCGACCGAAATGACGATCAGCCGGTCGCGCTCGCTCAAGCTCGACCCGACATGCTGGAAGACGGCGGAAAAGCCGGCCATGCCGGTCTGCCCCTGCTGGCCCATGATTATGTTCAGCAACGGGATGATCAGGCCGATGCCGAAGCCTTCAAGCGCCGCGCTGAGCAGCCCGAGCACCACCACGGCAGGAAGCAGGCGCAACTGCTTTCTTCCAAGCGCGCGGCGCAGCATCGGCAGGCTAGGCGGCATTATTCGCATAGTGGCGGATCACCTCGCCTCGGCATTTGCCTGTTGCTCCTGTCGCATCTGCGCCGGCTGCGGCGATTTCGCCAGCAAAAGCACCGCGAATTTGGCTGCGCCGAGCAGATTCATGCCGACGATCGGCCAGTGCGACAGCTTGAGTTCATGGTCGAACGGGGGACCATTCACCAGTTCGCGGAAGGCCGCCCTCGTCGACCAGTAGAAATGCCGAAGCAGCCACGGTGCATGGCGAATATGCTTCAGGCAAAGCCCGCCATTGCCCATACTGTAGTCGCGGTGCAGCTTTTCGATGGCCTTGCGGTCGCGCCGGCCGTGATGGTGGTAAATCGTCATGTCCGGCACATACTCGACCGGGATGCCGAGCAGCACCGCCCGCACCAGATAATCCGTATCCTCCGCCGAGCGCAGCGGACCGCCGGCACCGAACCGTTCGTCGAAACGCCCGATGCGGGCGGCAACATCGCGGTGCATCGTCATGTTGCAGCCGAGCACGAAGCCGCCGGGATGGACATCGGGGGTAAGCCGCTCGCGCACCGGCGACCGTTTGATCGTGAACGGCAGGTCCCGGGGATCGCCGATCTCGACGCGCCCGCCCCTGATGACCCGTTCGCCGGCCGCATAGTGCCGCTGCAGATCGCGCAAATAATCCTTGTGGACTGCGCAATCATCGTCGACGAAGACCAGCACGCGGCCCCGCGCGCGCTCCAAGCCGGCATTGCGCGCAGCCGCCAGTCCGGGTCGTGGCTCACAAATAGCGGTGAGCGGGATGTCCGACAGTTCGGCGATGCTGGCCAGCCGTTCTGCCGTGCTGTCGGTCGAGCCGTTGTCGACAACCACCAGTTCGGCGGCAAAAGCGGTATGGGCGCGACAGGCGGCCTGAATCGACCTGATGCAGGGCTCGAGCACGGCGACGCGGTCGCGCGTGCAGACAATGAAGCTGACCGCCGGCGCCGGCCCGTGCTGCGGCCGGGGCGACATGGCCGCCGGCACCGTCGAGCGGCCGCGTTGCTGGAGCTGGTGCGATTTGACGAACATGCGCTGCTAGCTCAACTGGTTCGAAGGCAAAACCGCCGCGGCCGGCACGGATTGCAGATACCGTGACAAGGCATCGACCTGCCTGGTGATCGACATCGAGACGAGACTGAAACGCGGCGCGAAGGCACCGGTCCGAAACACGTACTGCTCGCGGCGCCGGATGAGTTTCCATTTCGCCGTCCGCGTCAGGAATTCGTGCATCAGCAACGGCTGCCTTTCCCCCGCTATGAGCTGGTAGAGGAAATAGAACAGGTTCAGCGTGCCGGCCTGATAGCTCGGCCTCGTCTCGGCCGGCAGCCCGGCTATCCTTTCTTCCAGCGCGAGGATCCATTCGGCGACACGGCGAACCGTGTCCATCGACAGGACCTCACCGATGGCGCGGAGGTCTTGCGTTTCTTCCGCGAGCCCTTCGCGCTCGAGGTTCTCGGCCACGATCTTCAAATGCGTCCTGCGCATTTCCCGCTTGTGCCTGTTGGTCACGCTGTCGTCATGGATACGATAGGCGATCAGGCTTTCGGGGATCATGGCTGCCGGATAACGATCGGTCAGCCGTCTGAACAGATCGAAATCCTCGGCGTGCTTGTAGCTTTCGTCATAGTATAGAACGCGGTCTTCGATGATCCTCCTGTTATATACCACCGTCGAATGCATGAAGATCGTGAAGAACATCGACAATACTCGCAGGATATTGTCCTGGAATACCGGGTCGGGCATACCCCTGACGATGCGGTTGCCAAGCAAGGTATCGAAGCTTGCGCCGCATAGAGCGAGGTCAGGCTGCTGGTTGAACAGCGCGACCTGACGCGACAGGCGCGAGGGATAGGCAATGTCGTCGGCGTCCATCCGGGCGACCAGATCGCCGCGGGCCACGGCCAAGCCTTCGTTCAGCGTTGCGATCAGGCCGCGGTTTTCGCGTGAGATGATCGAGATGCGGTTGTCGGCCTGGCGGTATTTCTGCAGGACCTGCAGCGAGTTGTCGGTCGAGCCGTCATCGATGGCGATGACCTCCAGGCGATCGTAATCCTGGCGCAGGATGCTGCCCAGCGCAGCGGCCAGATAAGGTCCCGCATTGTAGATCGGCAGCAGAACGGACACCAACGGCGCAGCCATGATCAGCCCCGATCGGTTCGTTGCAGATTGCGTGGCAAGCGTGATGTGCCATCAACCGGCGTACCCAGATACGCTCCTGCCGCGAGCCATCCGGCATTGGTCGTGTTGACGCCTGTCGGGAAGCCGGCGCGGCCGCTTCGAGCAACATAGGGGAAGTGGCGCTTCAGGCTGTTGAGCGGCTTTTCGAAAAGCAGCCACGAGACTGAAGCCAGCATGAGGGTCGCCGTTCCCGCCACCAGGAACCGCCCCGGCCCTTGCTCCGAGACGTTGAGCGGCACCCAAGGCTGCGACTTGACGACCAGCGCCAGCACTATGGGATGGTAGAGATAGACGCCGTAGCTGATGCGGCCAAAACCGAGTAGCGGCGGCAGTTCGAGAAGTTTTCCGGCGCGACCGCCAATGCCCGTCGAACAGCTTGCGACGATGACCACCAGCGGCGCGACAGGCAGGATCTGCAACAGCAGCCAGAGGCCCCATTCCTGCACGGGATTTGCCGGCGTCGGCGCAAACCACTGCAGAACGAAAAACGCCGCCGCGAGCCCCGGCCAGCCAACTCGAAGCCATTGCGGCAAGCCAGAAGCTCTTGACCGGTAGGCAGCAAGCAGCGCGCCTGACGCCAGTGCATCCATCGACGCCGGCGGCAGCAGGTCGCGCGCTAGGCTGGGCGTTCCAGCGATCGGCCAGTAAAAGCGATAGGCCAGCGACAACAGGATAACGCCGACGCAGATCGCCTCGAGGCGCCGGCGCGGCGCCAGCAAAACGATCAGCGGCCAGGCAATATAGAACTGCTCCTCGATGCTCAGGCTCCAGAAATGGCAGAGCAGCCAGGGCGTCCATTCATTCTGCGATGCGTACCAGAAATTCGACAGATAGAGCGCATGCCAGATCAGCGATCCCCTGGACTGCTCCAGGTCCACCAGCCAGACGAAACCCAACACGGCGAAATAGGGCGGGAATATCCGCAGCGCCCGCCTGATATAGAAGGATTTCAGCGCCGGCGCGGCTTCGAATTCGGCGGCCGAGCGGGCTTCCAGCAGCAGGCGGGTGATCAGAAAGCCGCTCAGCACGAAGAACAGGCGCACGCCGATATGGCCCCAGAACGAGGACCCTCCGGCCGCGAAGAAATGAGAGTACAGCACCATCGTCACGGCGATGGCCCTCAGCGCGTCCAATTGCGTGTCGCGCGCGTTTCCCATCAGCGGCGTGCGCCGGCGGGACGGCGAAACTGCCAATTGGTCAACATGGCGGCGTCGTTCACGGCGCATTCCAATCGGAAGCGCCCCCCTCAGGCAGAATAGGGCGAACATTGTGCAACGCAACACAAAAAGTTGACACATTTGAAACAGGCACGTGAGGCGTGGCTAATAAAGGCTCAAAAAACAGCAGGAAACAGCCTGAATTGTCCACTTTTGACGATTATCGCGCGCTGCCTGGCGCGCCGATATCGGCGGCAGATGTGCTGCGATGCAGCATACTCGCCGCCTTCACGGGCGCAAAATTCGTCTGGGGATAGGTTGGCCCAGCGGGCCCGCTGTTGCTGTGCCGGCTGCAACTCCGTTCGCGGCAGCGGTGGGTATGCGGTCGCGACCGACAGAGCCGGCGACAGAAAAGCCCCCGGAAGCGGCGTGTTGAAGCGGGACCCGCTTCGCGGCACCCACGCGAGCTTTCCGCCTCCGAGCGACATTCCGCCTCCTTGCTCGCATTCGCGAGCACCACTGTGCGACGCTCCGGGAGCCCCATTCCAACGAGCGCGCCGGCGAGCGAGAGCAGAGCGGAGACGCCGATTGCTGACGCGAAGCCGTCGCTGAAGGCAGTTGTGGACTCGAAGCTTCCCGTCCCGGCGAACACCGCACCGGCGATGGCGATCCCTGACACGCCGCCGAGGAAGCGGAACGTGTTGAACGTGCCGGCAGCCTTGCCGACCTCCGGCCGCGCGACCGCATTGAGGACCGCGTTCTGCGCGGCAGGCATGGCCATCGATACGCCGGCGCCCGTAATGATCAGTGGGGCGACTAGCTGGATGTAGGGCAGATCAGGTGCTGCGATCTGCGCCAGCCAAGCCATTCCAGCCGCTTGCAGGATCAATCCGGCCACGACAAGCCAGCGCTCGCCGACGCGGTTGATCAGGCTGCCGGAGATCGGTGCGACCACGAAAAGCGTGGCAGTCCAGGGCAGCAATCCCATACCGGCGCCGAGCGGCCCACGGCTCTGGGCAAACTGCAGAAACTGCGGCAACAGGAACACGAGCCCGTACATGGCGGCGCAAAGCAGGAAGTTCGCGCCGACGCCCGAGGAGAATGCGCGTGCCCGAAAGAACCGCAAAGGCAGCATAGGCTCACGGGTACGCAACTGCCAAAGGACGAATGCGATGGCGAGAAGCAGCCCGGCAGTCAGCGCCGTCAGCACTTCAGAGCTGCTCCAGCCCACGATGTTGCCGCGCATCAGACCCCAGACCACTCCAAATGACGCCGCAGTTACCAGCACGACGCCGAGGACATCGATTGCCGTGCCCGGCCCGTAACTCTCCGGAATCCGACGCAGCACCAGCGGGATGAGAACGATGCCGACCGGGACATTAAGCCAGAAGATCCAGTGCCAGGAGAGGCCTTCGGAGATCGCACCGCCCGCCATCGGACCGATGATCAGGGCCAGGCCGGTGATGCTGCTGAAGATCCCCAGCGCCTTGCCTCGTTCCTCCGGGGGGAAAGCGACGCTCAGCAACGCCATGGCCAGCGGCATGACCATTGCGGCACCTGCGCCCTGAACCGCACGGGCCGCAATCAGCAATCCGGCACTACCAGCGAGCGCGCAGGCAACCGACGCTGCGACGAACAGCGCCAACCCGGCGACGAGCGTACGGCGGCGGCCGAACCTGTCACCGAGCGCTGCCCCGGTCATGAGCAAAACGGCAAAACTCAAATTGTAGGCGTTCATCGTCCATTGCAGCGTCTCCAGCGAGGCATCGAGCTCGATCCGCATCGTACTCAATGCGGTCGCGACGACCATCGCATCGAGAACGACCATCAAAGAGCCTATCGACGTGAGGGCGAGAACCCAGACCTTCGTTGATCCCGCACTTTGCTTGCTCATGATTGTAGCGCCTCCGGATTGGACAGAGGGCCCGGTAGTTCACGAGCCCACGTTCCAGAGACGCGTAGGGACCATCAAAGGATTCCAGCTAAAGAAAGTTTTTTCGACCGAATCCTTTTGCCATCGTCGAGCGTCTACAAGACGCTTCGCCCGATGACGGGCGCGTCTGCCCTGGGAGATACGCTTGAAATCGATCCTTGTGCGATGACCGGATCCGCAACCGGCACGCCGGAAGGACGGGAGCCATTTGACCGGCTGCTCGGCGAATTGCGGCCGAAACTGCACCGCTATTGTGCCCGCATGACCGGTTCGGTGATCGATGCCGAGGATGTCGTCCAAGAAGCTACGGTCAAGGCCCTCGAGGCGTTCCCCGGGACCGGGCCGATAGCCAATGTCGAGGGCTGGCTGTTCCGCATCGCGCACAATGCCGCGCTCGACCATCTACGCCGTCGTGCCAGGTTGGATGCCGCGCATGTCGTTGAGGATATCGATATGATACCTGACCCCGGTATGTCGGCCGAGAGTCGTCACACTGCAGCCGCAAGCCTGCAAACCTTTATGCGCCTGCCCGCCGCGCAGCGTAGCAGCGTCATCCTTATGGATGTGCTCGGCTATACGATCGAAGAAATCGGCAACATTATCGACAGCAGCGTTCCGGCGGTGAAAGCCGCACTCCATCGCGGCCGTCTGCGCCTGCGCGAGATCGCCGGCGAGCCTGACGACCGGCCTGTGCCGGTGTTGGCCGAGCCCGAGCGGGCGCGTCTGGCAGAATACGTGGAGCGGTTCAACGCCCGCGACTTCGATACCATCCGCGACATGCTGGCCGACGACGTGCGGCTTGACCTCGTCAACCGGCTCCGGGCGAGTGGCCGCACAAATGTGGGCCGGTACTTCCACAATTACGCGGGTATCCACGATTGGCGGCTGCTTCCAGGCCTGGTCGATCGGCACCCAGCCATTCTTGTGATCGATCCGGATGACTCGGCCGGAGGGCCAAAATACTTTATCCTGCTGGAATGGGCGGACGACAGATTGGTGAGAATTCGCGATTTCCGCTATGCGCGCTACACGCTTGATGGCGCCGAGGTGGTGCCTCTGCGAGCGTAGCAATTCTCTTTTCAGAATATCGAACCGAGCACTGGCCAGACCGCTTCCCGGGACCGCACCAGCTATTTTGGATCGCGACCGCTTGCCTCCAAGCGGCCGCCCTTTTTCGCCGATCCTGCTTTAAGCCGGTTGCAACTCCCTGCGCGGCAGCGGCGGGAAGGCGATCGCAATCGCCATCGCGCCAAGCCCGACAAGGGCCGAGCCGATGAACAGCCAGGAATAGCTGGCATAGGCATCGAACACCATGCCGCCGGCGAGCGGGCCGAAAGCCATGCCGAGGCTGGACAGCATGGTTACGGCACCGAACACCGTGCCGAGGATGCGCTGGCCGAAATATTCGCGCGCCAGCACCGCATAGAGCGGCATGACGCCGCCATAGGTGGCGCCGAAGATGACGGCGAGCGTGTAGAATTGACCAAGCTCACTGACCGCAAGATAGGCTGCGATGACCACGGCCTGTATGGCCAGCCCGGTGATCAGCACCGGCTTGACGCCCAGCCGATCGGCGAGCACGCCGTAAAGGAGCCGGCCACCCAGCCCTGCCAAGCCCTCGATGCTGTAGATGCTGACCGCCGCCATCGGGGCTATGCCGCACAGCATCGCATAGCTCACCATATGGAAGATTGGCCCCGAATGCGCGGCGCAGCAGGCAAAGAAGGTCAGTCCCAACACGATGAATTGCGGCGAGCGCAGCGCCTGCGGGACCGTCATGCCGGCACCCTCCGCTGCAACGCTTGGGGTGGCGCCGTCAGCAGCGGGCTTGGGCGGCTGGCGCACCAGCAAGGCGGCTGGTAGAAGCAGCACCCACGCCGTGATGCCGATGTCGAACATCGCGGTGCGCCAGTCATAGGCCGAAATCAGCCAGCGCGCGAAGGGCGAAATGGTCATTGGCGCCACGCCCATGCCGGCCGAGACCAGTGAGACGGCAAGGCTGCGGTTCTTGTCGAACCAGGCGGAGGTCAGCGCGATCATCGGCGCGAAGAAGGCGCTTGCCGCGAGGCCGACGAGCACGCCATAGGTCAATTGGAAAACGAGCAGCGAGCCGGTGCGGCTGGCCAGGACCAGCGCCAGGCCGAGCAGCACGGCGCCAACCATGACGACGATGCGGGCGCCGAAGCGATCGTAAATGGCGCCCCAGGCGAAGCCGCCGAGGCCCATCACCAGGAAGTTCAGCGTCATCGCACTCGATATGCCGGCGCGCGACCATTGTGTGTCGAGCGCCATCGGTTCGAGGAAGATCGCCAGCGAGAACATCGCCCCGAGGGCGACACAGGTCATCAGCGCGCCAGCCGCGACGATAACCCAACGATAGGGAAGGCTCATTTCACTTTTCTCCCGTGCCGGAAGCGTTGATACGGCACGACCTTTTCGAGCTTCGCCGAGCCGCTTGCGTCCGAAGGACGTTGGAGATGTTTTGAATCCGACAATCCGGTTGCATTTTTTATCCAGTCGGCGCGACGGCGCGGGTCCACGGCTTTGCTGCCCATTCCACGGCTTTGCTGGATTGACCGCGCACCATTCGAAGCGAGATTTCCAACCGGCGATCAGGAGCTGTCAAGCATGGCAAATCAGGAACTTCATCGCGGCCGTCTCATCGACCACCTCCAACTGGTGGTCAGGGATCTTGCGGCCAGCCGCCGTTTCTATGAGGCGGTTCTCAACGTGCTCGGCATACCGATTGGTGGCGCCGGCGATGATTATTTCTGGGCCGACGAGCTGTTCGTCTCCAGCCCCGACAGCCGGGCGGCCAGGGGACAGCTGACCGGCCGCCATCACCTGGCCTTCCAGGCAAAGGACCGCGCCATGGTCGACGCATTCTACAGGGCCGGCCTTGGTGCCGGCGGCACCGACAATGGCGCGCCGGGCGAACGATCCTACCATCCCGGCTATTACGCCGCCTTCCTGCTCGACCCCGACGGCAATAACATCGAGGCCGTCCATCACGGCCCGGCCAACCGCAGCGCCGATTCAGTGAAGATCACCTTCTAGCTTTGGGTAAGGGTGGTTCGCTGCGCAGAAGCCGGCACGGTTGGTCTCTGCCAGAAGCTGGGTGTTGCGTCATAGACCATGCGTCTGCGCTATCGCATCAGCATCGCCATTTGGCCCGCAAGGAAGTCGACGAACAGCCGCGCGCGGACCGGCAATTGCCTGCCGAACGCATGGACGATGTGAACCGGCATGGTCGGCATCGCCACCTCGGGCAGAATGCGGACCAGCCGGCCGGCGTCGAGATCGTCCTGCACGGCAAACCGCATCAGATGCGCGATGCCGGCGCCGGCAAGTGCTGCATTGCGGATGGCGCCGCCATCATCGGTGTCGAGCCGCCCATCCGGCACAATCATGGTGCCGTCGGCAAAGGTGACGGGATAGGGCCGGCCGGCCATCTGGTAGCGGATGAAGTCATGGTTTGCCAGATCCTCGATCGAAGCCGGACGGCCGCGCCGTTCGACATAGGCGGGCGAGGCCACCAGCACGATCGGCAGATTGGCGATCTTGCGCGCGACGAGCCCAGTGTCTGAGAGCGGTCCCATGCGCACGGCAACGTCATAGCCTTCGCGGATCAGATCGGCGTGGCGGTCGGTGACGCTGAGCTCAAGTTTCACTTCGCCATGTTGCGAAAGGAACGCTTGCGCCCATGCGGCGATCAGGCCGCGACCGAGTTCGACCGGCGCTGTAACGCGCAGCAGGCCGCGCGCCGTATCGGCCATCTGGACGATGTCTTCGGCATCGTCCAGCGCCCTGAGCAGCGGCGCCACCCGCTCGTAATAGGCGATGCCTTCGCTGGTCAGCCCGAGCCGGCGCGTCGAGCGCTGGATCAGCCTGACGCCGAGCCGGCGCTCGAGCCGCGCCACACTTTTCGATACCGCCGACGGGCTGGAGCCGACCAGCCGGCTGGCGGCGTGAAACGAGCCGGCGTCGACCGTGCGCACGAAGGCGACGAGGCCGGCGGTCTTTTCGAGGATCGTGGTCATTACGGAATTCCAGGCACGAAAGAATGGATCAGGCCGATCCTAATACGCTTTTTGATCGTCATTAAATACCGCTCATCATCGATAATCGATAGAGGAGAGATTTGATGAGCAAGCTGAACGGCAAGGTCGCCATCGTCACTGGCGCCTCCAAGGGCATCGGCGCCGCCATCGCCAAAGGTTTTGCAGCGGCTGGTGCCGCCGTGGTGGTCAATTATGCCTCTTCGCGAGAAGGCGCCGAGCGGATCGTCGCCGAGATCGAGGACCGTGGCGGCCGCGCCGTCGCCGTCCAGGGCGACGTATCGCAAGCGGCCGACGTGCGTCGTCTTTTCGAAGCGGCAAAATCGGAGTTTGGCGGGCTCGACATACTGGTCAACAATGCCGGCGTCTTCGCATTCGAGCCGCTGGAAGCGGTGACCGAGGCCGAGTTCCACCGCGAGTTCGACATCAATGTGCTGGGTATCATCCTGACCATCCGGGAAGCGGTGAAGCATTTCGGCCCGGGCGGCGGCAGCATCATCAACATCAGCTCGATCGCCAGCCGCAATCCGCAGCCGAACTCGCTCGTCTACGCCGCCACCAAGGGCGCGGTGGACACGATCACGCTGTCGATGTCGAGAGAACTCGGCGCCCGCAATATCCGCGTCAACGCCATCGCGCCCGGTGGCGTCGACACCGAAGGCCTCGAGCGCATCGGCATCGTCGGCAGCGACTTCGAAAAGCAGATCATCGCCATGACCCCGCTCGGCCGCTTCGGCCAGCCCGACGACGTCGCCGGCGTCGCGGTGTTCCTCGCCTCCGACGACGCGTCATGGCTGACCGGCGAGCGCATCACCGCCTCGGGCGGCTGGCGATAAGCGTAGAGGGCGCGGACCTGCCGTTTCACGCACCATGCCACACGCAGCGCGACGTCGATGAAACACTGCAATCGATGACGAGAGCGATCTAAGCCCTATGTTGCTGCGAGGGAGGAGCGCGGTGCGGTATCGATGACGGCGAGAAGCTAGGGAGGTAAGGATGACGGGCGACGAAAGAGCAATCCGAAAGCTGGTCGAGACGTGGATGGATGCGAGCAAGCGTGGAGACATCGCGACCGTCCTCAGCTTGATGACGGACGACGCTATCTTCATGGTTCCCGGCCGGGATCCCTTCGACAAGGAGATCTTCGCGGCAGCCGCGCAGGAGACGGCCGACGTTCATATCGACGGCACGAGCGATATCGTGGAACTACAGCTTCTCGGCAGTTGGGCCTTCATCCGCAGCCGCATCGACATGACCGCGACCCCGCCGAATGGCGAGCCGGTCCATCGATCGGGATATGCGCTGACGCTCCTGCGCAAGGAGGCGGATGGTGAGTGGCGGCTCGCGCGCGACGCAAACCTGCTGACCCTGCAAGGCTAGAGCCGGTCTCCGGCATCTCTGCATCGGAAGGCGCGCCAGGGGAGCGACCAGGGGGGAGCGATAAGATGGCGAAGATGCGATGCAGGTCGCCCTGAACAGCGTTCCGCTCCTCTACCCGATCACACCGGCAAAAGCGCGTTCGGCTTGACATCGGCGATGGAGGCGAAAGTGTGCGTTTCGCGCACGCCGGGCAGTGGCAGGATGACCCGCTGCAGGAAATCCTGGAACACCGCCATATCGGCGATCCGCGCCTTGACCAGATAATCGAAACCGCCAACCACCATATGGCACTCCAGAACCTCCGGAGCTTTCGCCACGGCTTCGGCGAAGCGGTCAAAGACATGCGGCGCCGTGTGGTCAAGCCGGACCTCGATGAACACCAGCGTTCCCCGGCCGACCTTGCGCGGATCAAGCACGGCCCTGACCGCGGTGATGAACCCGTCGCGGAACAGGCGCTTCACCCGCTGGCTGGTTCCGGTCGGCGACAGCCCGATACGGCCGGCAAGATCAAGCGTCGTCCGGCGCCCGTCTTCCTGCAGCAGCCGGAGCAGGCTGCGGTCTATCTGGTCGAGGTCGCCCATTTCACAATCCACGCTATCTTGGAGATTTGTGTGCTGATTTCACGCAGAGATGCCAAAATCAACGTATTTCATCACATAAAACCTCGCAATAGCCTGCGCTTCCCTCACCCACTCAAAACGTGGTGAGCCGATTTCGACGAACACAGGAGTGCAGGATGACCAAGGAAGCGTTCAGCCCAGCCGGCAAGAGTGCGGCGGAAATCAGCAAGGGAGCGACCGAGATCCTGGCGCTGAGCGAAGCCGACGTGATGGCGTGCATCGACCTCAGCCAGCTTCTCGATGTTCTGGAGGAGGGCTTCAAGGCGCTGTCACAAGGCAAAGTCGTCAATCCACCCCGACCACAACTCGACATCCCCGAGGCCGGCTACAGCCTCGCCATGCCGGCCTGGATGGAGGGGATGAATTTGACAGTCAAGATCGTCAACGTCTTCGAAGGCAACCTAGCCAAGAACTTGCCCAGCCACCTCGCCACCATCAGCCTGTTCGATCCGCTGTCCGGCCTGCCGGTGTGTATCATGGACGGCACATTCATAACCGCAGTGCGAACCTCCGGCTCCGCCGTGCTGTCGGTGCGCGCGCTTGCCCGCCGGGATGCCAGGACAGCGACAGTGGTCGGCGCCGGCGTGCAGGCCAACCAGCATCTGCATCTGTTGCCCTTGGTGCGCGATTTTGCCGAAATCCGTGTCGCTTCGAAGAGCTTCGACGATGCGGCAGCACTTGCCCGGCTGCATCCGTCGGTGGTGGCGGTCGCCGACCTCGAGACGGCAGTGCGCAGTTCCGACGTGGTGTGCCTGGCGACCCACTCCTACCAGCCGGTGATCGACGCAGGCTGGGTCCAGCCGGGCACGCATGTCTCCTCGGTCGGGGTGGCGCCGCCCGGCGGTGAAATGCCGATCGAGCTCATCGGCAAATCCAGTCTTTTTGTCGAAACCAAGGATGCATTCAAACGGACCCCGGTCGGTTCTTGCGAGCTTGCCGGCTTCGACCGGGATTTCGGCACCGAGCTTGGCGCCATGCTGCTCGACCGCGCGCCGGGCCGCGTTTCGGATCAACAGATCACCACCTACAAGGCGATGGGCATTGCGATGGAAGACATGGTCGCTGCCGACCTCGCCTATCGTTGCGCCCGGCGTCTGCGCAAGGGAAAGCTCATCGTGCTGTAGGCGCGCGCCGCGCGCCAGGCGGGATCGACGTTGCTGACAAAGGCGCTTTCGCGCAAGCGGCCGGGCTAAAGGCCGCCCCCTCAGGCCGGCTCGCGCTTCAGCGCCTGCGCCATGCAGTGAATGCCGCCGCCGGTCTTCGAGATCTCGCTCATGTCGATGGCCGCCACCTCGAAGCCGCGCGCCTTGAGCTGACCGATCAGCGTCTGGCTCGAGGTCGGCGCGATCACCCGGTCCTTGCCCAGCGACATGAAGTTGCAGCCGAGCGCCATCGTGTCCTGGAACGGCACGTCGATGATTTCGTGGCCCTTGCCCTTCAGCCAGTCGACGATGGCCGGCTCCGTGCAGGCGAGGCAGACAGCGGTCAGTTTTTCAGCGATCGGCACCACCATCAGGTCGATATGGACATAATATTCGTCGATGAAGGCGATGCGGGTCTCCCAGCCCTCCTTGTCGAACCAGGCCTGCACTTGGCGCGCGCCCTCCTCCTGCGTGCGGGCGCCACCGCAGCCGATCAGCACGACGCCGTCCTCGATGACGTTGAAGTCGCCGCCCTCGAACGTGCCCGCGGTGACCATGTCGTAGATCGGGATGCCGAGCTTCTCATAGGTGCGGATCGCCGCGTAGTTCTCGCCGCGCCGCCACCACTGGGCCATGGCGGTGATGATGGCGCCATACGGCGTCATGACGCTGGAATCGCGCGAGTAGACCTGCATCGGCAGTTCCGGCGTCGGCTCGTGCCAGTGGATGTTGACACCGAAATGCTCATAGGCGGCGACCAGATCCTTGTGCTGCGCTTGCGCGATCTGGACGTTGCATGGCGCTTCGCGCAGATGCTTGCGCGACAGCGAGCTGGTCGAGAGATGGCGCAGGAAATTCGGCGAGCCGAGCAGCACGTCGGTCAGGACATCGGTTTCGTTGGCGAAACCCCAGGCGGTCAGCGGCTTGGTGCCGCCGGCCGGGTTACGGCGCTGCAGCGAAAACGGCTCAGTGACGATGCGATCATGGACGGTCATGGGGTTCTCCTGGTGAAGGGTGGCCTTGGTTGATCATGTGGCTTGGTTGCTTGGTATCCACCAATCCCGTCCGCGCGGGGTGGTGATGTATTCCGGCCAGCGAAATCCAATCGGCGGCTCGTAGTCGCAGAGCGGCGCGATCCAGTTCGCGCCGCCAATGCCGCCGCCGGTGCGGCTGATGAATTCATCCGTCGCCGCATCGCGCGCGGCCTGGTCTTCCAGCAGGCGAAGTGCCGCCAGCGCGACCGTCTTTGCCGCGCAGGTGACCATCGGATCGATGGTGGCAGAAATGCCGCCCAGCGCATTCATCGCCCAGGACGGATAGGCGTGGCCGTTCTCGGATCGCAGCGCCGGCCGGGCGACGTAGAACCGCGCCGTCGGCGTCTGCCACGACATGTCGGTGTAATCGTCGGAGGTCGAATTCAGCTGCGATGGCGGCAAGTCACGGCGCAGGATCGCCTCGGCATCCTGCGGTGCAATCAGCCGCTCCAGTTCGTCGATGAACGGCTCGTCGGTGGCCGTGCCGCCGGCATTGACCTGGATTTCGCGGGCGATCGCCTTGGCCGTCTCGTCCCAGCGCGGCGGCCCGACCGCCGACAGCGCCTCATAGGCAATATCAGCCATAGCGTGGTTGGCGAGCCCCGGCCGCGACTTCGACACCCAGTGCCGCTCATGGCGGCAGCCGCCCATCTTGGCTGCGGCTTCGGCATTGCGGTCGAGCGTGGCGGTGACCTGCTCGGCCATCGCCAAGGTCGGCACGCGGATCATGTACTGGATCTCGGCCAATCCGGCCGGCAGATTATCGGCGGTCGCCTGCCCCGCCGTCAGGATCGCCTCGCTGATCGACCAGCCGCCCTGATGCGGCAACATGGAATCGCGTAGCGCCTTGGAGGCCATGTACATCATCATGAGCGCGTCGTTAGCGCCGGGCGCCCTGACCGCCGAATGCGCCTGCGGGATGGGCGCTGCGTCGCCTGCCGCCCTCGCCCAGTTCTGAGGCTCGTCGCAGATGAAGCGGTAGATCATCGCATAGGCCGCGCCGCAATGCGTGTCCCAGCGCGCCGTGTTGCACAGCGGCAGCATGTAAAAGGGATGGAAGGAGATCATGCCCGCCAGCCCATCGTAATAGCCCTTCGCGGCATGGATCGGCTTCGATCCCCTCACCTTCTCCGCCGGCTCGCCGGTGAAGCGCAGCGTGCCTGATACGCCGTGGCGCTGCATCGCCGCCTTGGTCGCCAGCAGCCCGCCGAGGCTGGCAATGCCGAGCCCGGAATGCGGATCGGTGTGGCCGCCGGCCTGTTCGCCGAGGCCCGGACGCGGTCGCTTCACCGTCGCCGCATCCTGGCAATTGCCAGGCACCGCGTCGTATTCGGCATATAGGCCGATTGTCGGGCCGGTCCCGTTGGTCCAATGGGCGCAGAAGGCGGTCGGCATGCCGCCGGAGCCTTCTTCGACCGAAAAGCCCTCATCCTTCAGGCGCTCGACATACCAGGCGGCGGACTGGTACTCGCGCCAGGCGGTCTCGCCGAAATCGAAGATCGTCCGCGTCCACGCCGACAGCGACGGCTGGATGTCGTCCAGACAGGCAAGCGCGGTCGCTTGCGCCGAGGTCACCGGTATCTCCATCCGTCAAAGAAAGCAGTGAAGCGCCTCGCCAAAAAGTGATATGTTTTTCCGGCTCATGCAAATTCGGTTCACCTCTTGAGAATTCCCTCGACGCAGGCGCTGCGCGCTCTCGACAGTTTTGCCCGCCACGGCAGCGTCTGGCGCGCCGCTGACGAACTGCATCTGACCCGCAGTGCGGTCAGTCATCAATTGCGCCTGCTCGAACGCGATCTCGGCTTCGACCTGCTCGAGCGCATCGGCAAGGGCGTGGCGCTCACCCCCCGCGGCCAGCGCTACGCCAGCGACGTGCGCAAGGCACTGACGGTGCTGGGCGACGCGGTGACGCGCCATGCCGGCACCGGCATCGGCGGCTCATTTAGTGTCAGTTGTACGCCGGGCTTCGCCTCGCTGTTCCTGTGCACCCATATCGGCGAGTTCCGGCAGATGTACCCCGACGTCGCGCTGCGCATCCTGACGCCACGGCGCCTCGACGATGTCAGCAACGCCGAGGCCGACGCCTTCATCGCCTTCGGCGTCGGCAACTGGCCGAACCGCGCGGTCGAGCTGCTGTGCGAGATTTCCTTCACGCCGCTGTGCAGCCCGACGCTGCTCAACAAGATCGGCGGCTTCTCCAAACCGGCAGACGTGCTGCGCGCCAATCTCCTGCATCTCGGCGATACCGAGGACTGGGCGCGCTGGCTGGCCCTGTCCAAGGTCGAGAACCCCGACGCTGAAGGCGGCATCTTCTTTTCCGACATGAACCTGGTCTTTTCGGCCGCGATCGCCGGCCAGGGCATCGCCATGGGCGACGAGCTGACCAGTCGCCGGGCGCTGAGCGAAGGCCGGCTGGTGCGTCCCTTCGACATCGCGATCAATTCGCCGCGCTCGTATTTCCTCGTCTCGGAACATGCCAAGGCGGCGCATCCGGTGCTAGAGGCGTTTGGGCGGTGGTTAAGGTCGAAGCTGTCGGAGAACAGGGAGCGCTAATCTCCCCCCTTGAGGGGGGAGATGGCCGCGAAGCGGCCAGAGGGGGTCGGTCCGACCGGGCTCGGCCTGCTGCTGCAGAGATTGCCGCTCCACGCGAGGCGACCCCCTCTGTCGCCTTCGGCGACATCTCCCCCTCAAGGGGGGAGATGTCGCCATAGATGAATCAAATTTGCCGGTCGGGCGAAAACTATTCGGTTGCGGTGAACCTATCCCCTGCCCTACGATTTCGCCTACGCTAAGGAAAGGGCAGGATGCAGCAACCCGGCCGGGCCGCAGAGATCAAGGCAATCGGGATCGGCAAGAGCTTCGGCTCGTTCCGTGCGCTGGACGATCTGACGCTCGATATCGGCCGTGGCGAGTTCCTGACCCTGCTCGGCCCCTCCGGTTCCGGCAAGACCACCTTCCTGATGATCCTTGCCGGTTTCGTTGAGCCGACCGACGGTCGCCTTTTTAGCGACGGCATCGACATCACCGACCGCCCGGCCGAGCAGCGTGCCGCCGGCATGGTGTTCCAGGGCTACGCGCTGTTCCCGCATATGAGCGTCGAGGCCAACATCGCCTTCCCGCTCAAGGTTCGCAAGAAATCGTCGGCCGAGATCAAGCGCCGCGTCGGCGAAATGATCGAGCGCGTCGGGCTGAAGGGCCACGAGAAAAAACTGCCGGCGCAGCTTTCCGGCGGCCAGCAGCAGCGCGTGGCGCTGGCGCGTGCTCTGGTTTTCGAGCCGGGCGTGCTGCTGCTCGATGAGCCGTTCTCGGCGCTCGACAAGGGCCTGCGCGGCCAGATGCAGGCCGAGATGAAGCGGCTGCACCAGGAGACCGGCACCACCTTCGTCTTCGTCACCCATGACCAGAGCGAGGCGCTGGCGTTGTCATCTCGCGTCGCCATCTTCAACCATGGCAAATTGCTGCAGGTCGGCGCGCCGGACGAGGTCTACGACCGGCCGGACAACCGCTTCGTCGCCGAGTTCCTTGGCGAGATCAACATGCTGCCGCTGAAGGGCGTGCGCCCGGCCGACAATGGCTCGACGGGCCTCTGCGAAGACCGCGCGATCAGCATGCGCTGCAAGGCCGAGAAGGTCCGTGGCGACGCCATCCTGGCGATCCGGCCGGAATATATGTCGATCGCCCGCGAAGCCGCCGCAGGCGAGAACGGCATTGCCGCGACTGCCGTCGCCTCGACCTATCTCGGCGCTGCAACGCGGCTCGATCTGACGACGCGCCAAGGCGCCAAGGTGACGGTCTCGGTGCCGAACGAGGTCGCCGCCTCTGCCCTCAGCAAGGGCAATTCCGTCTGGCTGACCTGGCCGGCGGAGAAAGGCTTCCTCCTTCCGGATGGAGGACAATGACGATCGGCGACGATCGGCGTGGCGAATTCGCCAAGCTGACTTTCAGGAAATACCAACGAAAAAAGGGGAACTGACATGACAAACCAAACCAAGAAAAATTCCATCGAGGCGCTGTCGGCCAGGGCAGTGCGCGGCGAGATCTCGCGCCGGCAGTTCACGCAACTAGCCGCACTGGTGCTGGCCGGCACGCCGATGCTGCTGCGCTCGACCGGCGCCTTTGCCGCGGCGAAGGAACTGGTGCTGGTCAACTGGGGCGGCGACGCCATCACCGCCTACGATGCGGCTTACGGCCAGGCCTTCACCAAGGAGACCGGCATCACCGTCAAGATGGACGGCTCCGGCCCGACCGAAGGCGCGATCGCGGCGCAGTTCAAGAGCGGCGCGCCGACCTGGGACCTGGTCGACGTCGATCCGTTCTCGGCCATCACGCTCGGCGCCCAAGGCATGCTCGAGCCGATCGACTATTCGATCGTCGACAAGAAGAAGATGCGGCCGGGCTTCGGCTGGGAATACGCCGCCTCGACCTATTTCTTCTCCTACGTCATCGCCTACGATGCCGAGAAATACGGCAGCCAGGCACCGACCGGCATGGCCGACTTCTTCGACGTGGCGAAATTCCCCGGCAAGCGCTCGCTCTACAAATGGGGCGTGTCGAGCTGGGAAGCGGCACTGCTCGCCGACGGCATCGCGCCGGCCTCGCTCTACCCGCTCGACCTCAAGCGCGCGCATGACAAGATCGCCGCCTTCAAGGAAAACGTCGTCGCCTATTGGGGTGGCGGCGCCGAAAGCCAGAGCGTGCTGCTCAACGGCGAGGCCTCGATGGCGATCGTCTGGTCGACGCGGGCTTCGCTCATCGAGCAGGATTCCGGCGGCAAGATCAAGTTCATCTGGGACCAGGGCCTGATCTCGCCCGGCGCACTGGCCGTGCTCAAGGGCAATCCCGGCGGCAAGGACGCGGCGATGAAGTTCATTGCCAGCGCCCAGGATCCGCAAAAGCAGCTCGTGATGTTCGAAAAGCTCGGCCAGGGCCCGGCGAACCCGGCCGCCGACGCGCTGATCCCCGCCGACAAGAAGCGCATCAATCCGGTCGATCCCGAGAACATGAAGAAGCAGATCCCGCTCGACATGGATTGGTACGCCAAGAACTACGGGGCGGCACTCGACGAATACACGAAGATCATCTCCGCCTGACAAGCCGGGATAACCGGGGGCGAGATGAGAGCATACCTCTCCGACAGAATGGGCGCGGCGCTGTTGATGGCGCCGCTGCTCCTCTTTCTTGTCCTGGCCTATGCCTGGCCATTCCTCGGCGTGGTCAAATGGAGCTTCACCCTGCCCACACCGGGGCTGGGGCAGTACAATGCGCTACTCACGGATCAGTTGGTGCAGTCGGTCTTCATCCGCACGCTGCGCATCGCGGCGATCGTCACCGTCGTTTCGGTTGCCGGCGCCTACGCCATCACCGTTGTCTGGGTGCGCGGCACGCCGGCGCAGCGCGTCGTGGCCGAGTTCTGCATCCTGGTGCCGTTCTGGATCTCGGTGCTGACGCGCGCCTTCGGCTGGGTGGCGCTTTTGTCCAATCGCGGCCTGATCAACACCTGGCTGCAGGCGATCGGCTTCATCTCAGAGCCGCTGGCGCTGGTGCGCAACGAGTTTGGCGTCATTGTCGGCATGACGCATTTCCTCATCCCCTTCGCCGTGTTTCCGCTGGCGTCTTCCATGCGCAGCCTCGACGACCGCGTGCTGCTCGCGGCGCGCGGCCTCGGCTCCAGCCGCATGCGCACCTTCTGGTCGGTGTTCGTGCCGATGACCCGCTCCGGCATCATCGGCTCGGCGCTGATCGTCTTCGTCTTTTCGCTCGGCTTCTTCGTCACGCCGGCGATCCTCGGCGGCGGCCGCAGCGTGATGGTCGCCGAGCTGATCTATCTCCGCATCTTCCAGAGCCCGGACTGGGGCCTGGGCGCCGCAATCAGCGTTGTGCTGGTGCTGTTCGTCGGCGCGCTGATGGCGCTGCTGTTCCGCTACGTGCGGCCGAAACAAATGGTGTAGCGCGATGCCGACCTACCGCCCCGGTCCCGTCTCGCTGGTCCTCGCCGCCCTCGTCGCGCTGTTCCTGCTGCTGCCGCTGCTTGCCGTCATCCCGGTGTCGCTGACGCCGAGCCGCATGCTGGCGATGCCGTCGGGCGAGCTGTCGCTGCGCCACTACCGGGCGCTGATCGAGGATCCGCGCTGGATCGCCTCGATCCTGCTCAGCATCAGGATCGGCGTCGTCAGCAGCGCCTTTTCTACCGTGCTGGCGCTCTGCTTCAGCCTCGGCGTCTGGATGTTCCAGCCGCGCTTCACTACAGCACTTGTCGGTTTCGTGCTGCTGCCGATGGTGGTGCCGCCAGTGGTTTCGGCAATCACGCTCTACTTCCTGCTGACCTCGATCTCTGGCGTCAGCTCGTTCTTCGGCTATGACACCTGGCTCGGTGTCGCCATGGCGCATGCGGTGATGACCGTGCCCTTCGCCACGGTGCTGATCCTGGTGTCGCTCAGCCAGCTCGACCGCCGCATCGACCTCGCCGCGCGCGGCCTCGGCGCGACGGTGTGGGAGCGCGCCACCCGCATCATCATGCCCAACATCAAGTTCGGCATCGTCACCGCAGCGTTGTTGTCGTTCGTGCTCTCCTGGGAAGAGATCGGCGTCACGCTGTTCATCACCTCGGTCAACGCCATCACGCTGCCGCGCCTGATGTGGATGGGCCTGCGCGACAACATCGACCCGGCGATCGCCGCGCTCTCGGTGATCCTGATCGTCATCACGGTTCTGGTGCTTGTGGCGCGCAGCGTCGTCGTCAGGCTGCGCGAGACGCAGTAAACGCCGCCTCACGCCGTGGTGACTGGCGCAAATGAAACCTTGCGCTACGATTTTCGTTATAAGTGGTTCAACACGTCGAAGGCTCCGCCATGAACCAGGGATGGTTTTCCAAGCCGGTTGCGGTTGCGGTCGGCATCGTGGGAGATATCCGCAATATTTCCAACGCACGGCAGGCTGTCGAGTTGCTGACAGCCCACTGGCGTGACGCCGGCAGCGCCAAACACGGGTTGGCACTGCGCGCATGCCGCCGCGCCACAAGCGACGACCGCTGGACTGAAGCCGCCAGGGACGCGTTCGTCGAGGCCGCGCGGGAGGCGCATGTTCTGGTCGAGCGAGCCGTCGAACCGGAGGACCGGTCCCGGCAGGCGGAGCCGTGATCGATTTGTGAGAGCGTCGGTGGTATTTCCCTGCCTTTCGTCACCGGCCCTGCCTTTCCTTACCGGCAATGTGAGGCCCGGAACCCGACGTCCAGGCCGACAATGCTTCCCGTTCGGCGGACTTATTGCGTTTCAGGCAGCATGCAGCCTCGGGATGGCGCTGACGTCGACCTCGCGCTCCGCATGCCAGGCATCATAGGCAGCCTGCATCCTGAGCCAGATCGCGGCGCCGTCGCCGAACATCTTTCCAAGACGGGCGGCGACAGCCGGCGACACCGGCTTCTTTTCGCGGATGATATCATAAAGCTGCTGGCGCGAGATTCCGAGCAGATTGGCGATTTCCACCTTGGTCTTTCCGGTTGCCGGGATAATGTCGTCAAGCAGCGCTCCAGGGTGGGATGGGCAACGCTCCATCGGACGCATCGGCTCATACACGCTCATAAATCGCCTTCTCCAATCTGGCCGCCTCAATGGTACTGTTCGAAATCGACGCGGGCGGCATCATTGGCGTCGAATTCGAATGTGATGCACCACGGCCCGTTGACATGCACCGTGTAGCGGATCGGGTTGAAGCCCTTCAAAGCGTGGAAGTCGAAGCCGGGCAGGCCCATGTCATCACGCCTTTCCGAGACTTCCAAACGGTCAAGCCGAACGAGGATGCGCTTATGCATCTTGGCGTCGATCTTTCCGGACTTTCCGGTTTGAAAGAGATCCGCCAGCGCCTTGTGCTTGAACGACTTTATCATGCATTATGTAAGCACATAGCTTACGCACGTCAACTAGGTGTAAGCAAATAGTTTACAGAGCAGTTCAGGCCTATCAAAGGCAATGATCGCGCCCATGGACGCCGGGCCGGATCGGGCGAATACTTGGCGGAGCTATGTCACAGCGCCGTTACCCCATAGCGTGGCGAATGGTCTTGGACAGGCGGCTCAGGAATGCCGGCCTCGACGATGCGTCGAGCTTCCACGACAGCACCGCCGTCGCCATTTTCCGCGGCAACACCCCAACCGACAGGAACCATGCGGCAAGGATGGCGCGCCGCCGCAAGGATGCGGTCATTTCGAGGCTGGCGACGGCGCCGGCCGCCCCGAGCGCCAGCCGGGAATCGTCGGCCACGGGGTGTCGGCCTCTGTCGGCGCAGAGCGACGCCAGCCGCTCTTCCAGGTGGACCGGATCGTGGCGGACGGCATCCGACGGCACGATGGTCAGGCCGATCCCCGAGGCCTGGTCCGACAGTGCCTGCATGCGGTGGAAATCGTGGGTTACCCGCCAGCGTGCCCGCTCAGCGAGCTTTTCACCGAAGACTGAATGGTTCGCACCATGGATCCGGTAAGCGCCGACGCATTCGTCGATGGACTGGACGTGCCCGTAAAGCGGCGCCAGCGTTGCAAGATAGCCGTCGGCGCCCTGGCGGAACTCCGGCTCCGGTATCGGCATGATCGATTCCAGCGTCGCCCGGTCAAAGGCCAGCCCACTGGTCACGGTCGTCTGATAGCGACCCTTGTGCAGCAGTTTCGGCATGACGTCGCCGCTGTCGAAAGGCAGTTCGAGTGGCGGAAAGACGTCCTTGATGTGTTGTCCTTCGTCGACGATGTGCAGTCTGGACTGCACCTGGGCGGTTGCCTCGTCCCAGGTGTCGACGATGGTGGAGACGGCGGTTGGGTAAAGATAATCGTCGGCGTCGAGGAACAGAACGATCTTGCCCGAACTTGCGGCAAAGCCGGTGTTGAACGCCGCCGCATGTCCGCCATTTTGCGCTCGCGGGCATGCGAGAATCTCGTCGCGATATGATTCCATGATTATCGTGGAATGGTCCTGCGATGCATCGTCGACGACGATGACTTCGACGTCCGCGTAGTCCTGCTCGAGGGCGCTGTCGATGCTGCGTTTGAGGAAACGCGCATAGTTGTAATTCGGGATAATGATGGATACCGGAATTCTCGGGACAGACTGCATCGCGTTTGACCTCGCATCTTGCTTTGGTTCGGCAAAGGCCCGCTCATGGGCCTGCCCCCTCTTCAAGCGCCCCTCTTGGCGCGCAACGAGTTCCCTGGGAAAAGGCTTGCGCTTTCCCCCAGGAGACAGGTCACGTTTCGCTTTGCGACATCGTACTGAGGCCGCCATTGCCTTCGAGGGCTGCCGCCATGGTCAGGGTCGGCGGCAGCAAAAGCTCCGACGGTTTCGGCCACGGTGATGCGCAACCGAGCACGACGGAAATGACTCGTCGTCGGTCGCGATCAGGTCGGGATCGAAGCGGACGGGCGCCTTGAAGGCATGGCGGATACTGACCTTCAAATGCGGCTGGAACAAGCCCCGCGCCAAAAATAGAGCCACTTCAGGTTGCGTTTCCGGCGGCATGCAGCGAAGGCCGGTGCTTTGCCCCGGAGCCGGCGAACCGGCTCCCGGGCCTTGTAGTCATGTGGCCCGAACAGTCAGGCGGCCTGCAGTCCTGGCCGCGACAGGTCGACTTCCTCCGGCAAGTCGCCGGCCATGGCGGCGGCAAACTTCGTCTGGTCGAGTTCCCCCTCCCAGCGCGCCACCACCACTGTCGCTACCGCGTTGCCGATGAAGTTGGTCAGCGCCCGGCATTCCGACATGAAGCGGTCGACACCGAGGATCAGCGCCATGCCGGCAACCGGCACCGTGGGTACGACCGAAAGCGTCGCCGCCAGCGTGATGAAGCCGGCGCCGGTGATGCCGGCGGCACCCTTGGAGCTCAGCATGGCGACCGCTAGCAGCAGGATCTGATCGCTGTAAGTGAGTGGCGTGTCGGTCGCCTGCGCGATGAACAGCGCGGCAAGCGTCATGTAGATGTTGGTGCCGTCGAGGTTGAAGGAATAGCCGGTCGGGATGACCAGGCCGACCACCGAGCGGTTGCAGCCGGCGCGCTCCATCTTGGCCATTAGGCCCGGCAGTGCCGCTTCCGAGGACGAGGTGCCGAGCACCAGCAGCAGCTCTTCCTTGATGTAGCGGATCAGCGCCAGGATCGAGAAGCCGTTGTAGCGGGCAACCGCGCCAAGCACCACCAGCACGAACAGCAGCGCGGTCAGGTAGAATGTACCGATCAGCATGGCGAGATTGGCGATCGAGCCGATGCCGTATTTGCCGATGGTGAAGGCCATGGCGCCGAAAGCGCCGATCGGCGCGGCCTTCATCAGGATGGCGACGAGGCGGAAGATCGGTGCGGTCAGCGCCTGCAGGAAATCGACCACCGGACGGCCGCGATCGCCGACCAGCGCCAGGGCGACACCGAACAGCACCGAGAAGAACAGCACCTGCAGGATGTCGCCCTGCGCGAAGGCGCCGGTGATGGTATCGGGGATGATGTTCATCAGGAAGCCGACGATGGTTGTGTCGTGCGCCTTCTCGGCGAAGGTCGCCACCTTGGTGGTGTCGAGCGTGGCCGGATTGATATGCATGCCAGCGCCGGGCTGGACGACATTGGAGACGACCAGGCCGACGACAAGCGCCAGCGTCGAGAACACCAGGAAATAGATCATCGCCTTGCCGGCGACGCGGCCGACCTTCTGCAGGTCGGAAACGCCGGCGATGCCGGTCGCCACCGTCAGGAAGATCACCGGCGCGATCACCATCTTCACCAATTTGATGAAGGCGTCGCCGAACGGCTTCATCGCCTCGCCGGTTTCCGGATAGAAATGGCCGAGCAGCACGCCGGCGGCGATCGCCGCCAGCACCTGCACGTAAAGATGCCGGTATAAGGGAAGTTTGCCGCGCGGCTCGGCGGCAGCGAATGCTGTCTGCATGACGTCCTCCATGGCGCCCCGATCGAAAGCTCGACTCCCCGGGGCAGTTGTTTTGACACCAGCAGCCTCGCGACTGCCGAATTCGTGTTTGCAACAGCCGTGCCAAATACGCAGAAGAGCTCTTCATCATTGATTTTGTTGAGCATTCGCGAACGTCCGCACTGCTGGACGCATGGACAAGTGCGAATCTCCGCATAGGTCGAATTGTGTTTTGTGCGAGTTCATGCACAAATGGGCGATGCTGCAACGCCCCGTCGGTGCCTTGTCTTCGATGCCCGAGCAACTCGCCAGGCGGGCACGCCGTGCCTGGCTGCTGTTTACGGCTATCGCCCTGCTGATCGTCACGGCAGCGCTCTACGGCGCCGGCCTCTACGGCCGCACAGCCGAGGTCGGGACCTTGGCGGCGCAGGGACGTACCGACGCCAATCTGAAGGTCGCGCTGCTGCGCGCCGTGCTCGAAAGCCCGCGCGCCCTGCCCCTGCTTTTGTCCGCAGACCAGCAAGTGCGTGACGCGCTGTCGCAGAAAAACGCCACGGCAATCGATGTGCTGAACCGCAAGCTTGAGGGGCTGGTTTCCGGCACCAAGGCGTCGGTGCTCTATGTCATCGGCACCGATGGACTGGCGATCGCCTCCAGCAACTGGCGCGAGCCGATCAGCTTCGTCGGCAATGACTACCGTTTTCGCGATTATTTCTCCGGCGCGATGCAGGCCGGAACCGCCGAGTATTTTGCGCTCGGCAATGTCAGCAAGCGTCCCGGCCTCTACATTTCGCGTCGCGTCGGCAATGCAGCCGCACCGCTCGGCGTCGTCGTCGTCAAGATGGAGTTCGACCAGCTCGAAGCCGACTGGCGCGAGGCGAACCGCCCGGCCTATGTCACCGACGAGAATGGCGTCGTACTGATCACCAGCGTGCCGTCCTGGCGCTTCATGACAACCGCGCCGCTGGCTGCACCTGAGCAAGCCGCGATCCGAGACAGCCAGCAGTTCGGCGACGCGCCGCTTGTTCCGTTGCCGATCATGCACCCGCAGGCGCTGAGTTCGGATGTGTCGGTCGTCCACGCGGTAACGCCCGGCGGCAGCGATGCGGAGTATCTGCGCCTTTCCACGCCGGTCCCTTCGACCGCTTGGCAGCTCGACTATCTGGTCCCGGCCGAACCGCCGATTGCCGCTGCCGTCCGCGAAATGCGGCTTCTGGTGCTGGGTGTCGTCGTGCCGCTGCTCGGCCTGGCCGCGTATCTGTTGTGGCGCCGGCAGTCGGCGCAGATGCGGATTGCCGCCGAACAGGCGGCGCGCACCGAGCTCGAACGTCGCGTCGTCGAAAGGACCGAGGATCTGAGCCGCGCCCGCGACCGGCTGCAGGCCGAGATCACCGGCCACCGCAGCACGGAAGCCAAACTCCAGGTCGTGCAGCAGGATCTGGTTCAGGCCAACCGCCTCGCCATCCTCGGCCAGGTCGCCGCCGGCGTCGCTCATGAGATCAACCAGCCGGTCGCCACTATCCGCGCCTATGCCGACAATGCCCGCACCTTCCTCGACCGCAAGCAGACCGGGCCGGCCGAGGAAAACCTCGGCGCCATCGCAGCACTTACCGAACGTATCGGCTCAATCACCGAGGAACTGAAGGCATTTGCCCGCAAGGGCCGCACAGCCGCCGAGCCTGTCGAATTACGCGATGTCATCGAGGGCGCCGTCGTGCTGCTGAGAAGCCGCTTTGCCGGCCGGCTCGACGCATTGGCCATCGACCTGCCGCCGCCTGCCCTCAAGGTCATGGGCAATCGGGTCCGGCTCGAACAGGTGCTGATCAATCTCTTCCAGAACGCGCTGGAAGCGCTGGAAGGCCGCGACAACGCCAGGGTGCAGGTATCGGTCGAAGAGACCGCGGACGGCGTGACGGTCGGCGTGTCCGACAACGGACCCGGCATTCCGCCTGCGATCCTCAAATCGCTGTTCACGCCGTTCAACACCTCCAAGGAAAAAGGCCTCGGCCTGGGCCTCGTCATCTCGAAGGACATCGTCGCCGATTATGGCGGCCGCATCGATGTTTCGAGCGCTGACAGCGGCACCCGCTTCACCATCCATCTCTCAAAAGCAGCGTAATGGCAAAGGCATCATGACGAACGACAATGCCGCGCCGGTAATCCTCATCGATGACGACAGCGACCTCTTGAAGGCCACCGCACAGACCCTGGAGCTTGCCGGCTTTTCGGTCTCCGCCTTTGCGGTGGCGGCCGAGGCGCTGGCCAGGCTCGACGCCGGTTTTGCCGGCGTCGTGGTGTCGGATATCCGCATGCCGGAGATCGACGGCTTGCAGCTCTTCAATCGCATCCTGCGGCTGGATGCCGACATTCCGGTCATCCTCGTCACCGGGCATGGCGACATCGCCATGGCGGTCAAGGCGATCAAGGACGGCGCCTATGACTTCATCACAAAGCCCTTCGCCGCCGACCGGCTGGTGCAGAGCGTGCGCCGCGCAGCGGAAAAGCGCCGCCTGGTCATGGAGAACCGCGCCTTGCGCGAGGCGGCCGGAGAGGCGCAGGACGGCCTGCCGCTGATCGGCCAGACACCGGCGATGGAAAGGCTGCGCCGCACGCTGCGCCAGATCGCCGACACCGATGTCGACGTGCTGGTGACCGGCGAGACCGGCTCCGGCAAGGAGGTGGTGGCAAGCCTTTTGCACCGCTGGAGCCGCCGCGCCAGAGGCAATTTCGTCGCGCTGAATTGCGGCACGCTGCCGGAGACCGTCATCGAGAGCGAATTGTTCGGCCATGAGGCCGGCGCCTTCACCGGCGCGCAGAAGAAGCGGATCGGCCGCATCGAGCACGCCAGCGGCGGCACATTGTTCCTCGACGAGATCGAAAGCATGCCGGTCTCGACACAGGTGCAGATGCTGCGTGTGCTGGAGATGCGCGAGGTCACCCCGCTCGGCACCAACGAGTTGCGGCCGGTGGATCTGCGCGTCGTCGCCGCCGCCAAGGTCGATCTCGGCGATCCGCACCAGCGCGGCACGTTTCGCGAGGACCTCTACTACCGGCTCAACGTGGTGACGATTTCCATTCCGCCGCTGCGCGAGCGCCGCGACGACGTCGCCCTGCTGTTCTTCTATTTCGCCGAGCGCGCCGCCGCCCGCTTCCGCCGTCCGGTCCCGGCAGTGCCGGCCGCGGTGCATCGCCACCTCAGGGAGCATGACTGGCCGGGCAACGTGCGCGAACTGGCGCATTTCGCCGAGCGGCTTGTGCTTGGATTGGAGGAAGGCCTTGCGGCATCATCCCCTGCCCCGACCCAATCGAACACCGCCATGAAGCTGCCGGGGCGGCTGGAGCTTTACGAGGCCGACATCATCCGCGAGACGCTTGGCCGCAACGGGGGCGACGTCAGGCGCACGATCGAAGCGCTGGGGATTCCGCGCAAGACTTTTTACGACAAGCTCCAGCGCCACGGCATCGTGCGCAGCGATTTTTCCAGGTAACGATCTCGGCGCATCGACCGAGCGACTCGGCTATTTGGCGTCGAGGAAGATGATGCCGACGGTGTGGCGCATGCCGGAGCGAAGCCGGCTGACGCCGTGCCTGAGATTGACCCGGTAGCTGCCTTTGCTGCCCTGGACCGGACGGTTGTGGACCGCGAAGGCGACCGCATCGCCCTGGCGCAGCGGCACCACCTCGGCGCGGCTCTGCATGCGCGGGCGCTGCTCGGTCAGCACGAACTCGCCGCCGGTGAAATCCTTGCCTGGTTCGGATAACAGGATCGCGACCTGCAGCGGGAAGGCAAGATCGCCGTAGAGATCCTGATGCAGGCAATTGAAGTCGCCGGGAACATATTGCAGCAGGAGCGGCGTCGGCCGCGTCTGGCCCTGCTCATGGCATTGCTTGAGGAACGCGGCGTGTTCGTCGGGGTAGCGCTGCGCCATACCCATGCGCTCGTTCCAGTCGTTGGCGACCGCGGCGAGGCGCGGATAGAGCGCGGTTCGCAAGCCGCCGATCAAATCGGGCAAGGGATAGCGGAAATAGCGGTACTCGCCCTTGCCGAAGCCATGCCGCGCCATATGGACATGGCTGCGGAAATGTTGCTCCTGCGGGTAAAGGCCGGCGATCTCCCGGCATTCGTCCGGCGTCAGCAGCTTCTCCATCACCGCGCAGCCATAGCCGCTCAGCTCCTCGGCCAATGCCTGCCAATCATATGCCGCGACGCGCGTTTCGGCCGACCGGACCGCTGCTGCCGGAACAGTCGAATGGATGATCATGGGTTGCCTCCTGTGGCTTGCGTGCCTGTCATCAGAAATGGGTAAGCGACACGCGCAAACCACCCGTTTCCTGCCGAATGGCCACAAAGGGCTCGCATGGGCAACGGTTGCCGCCTGCCAATGTGGCCGCGTCACGCTGGGCATTACAGGCTCGCAGCGCTAGACTGATGGCAACCGTAAACGAGCTGCCTCTCCCATGATTGTCCAGACCTGCATCAATGGCGCTCGCAGCGCCGATTATCACCCGCAGCTGCCGCTTGATCCCGAAGCCATGGCGCGTGACGGTACCGCCTGCGTCGCCGCCGGCGCTGCCGAGCTGCATGCCCATGCGCGCGGGCTCGGCGGCCGCGAAAGCCTTGCGCTGGAGGCGATGGACCGCACCATGCTTGCGCTTCGCCGCGCCTGCCCGGGAACGCTGATCGGCGTGTCTACAGGCGCCTGGATCGAGAACGACGACCAGCGAACGCTTGCCGCGATCGCCGGCTGGAGCGAACTGCCCGACTATGCCTCGGTCAATCTGAGCGAAGACGCCGCGCCCGCCGTCATGGACCGCCTGCGGCAGCGCGGCATCGGCATCGAAGCCGGGCTCGCCTCGGCCGCCGATGCCGAGCGCCTGGTAAGCCTCGACCATGGCAAACGGGTGCTGCGCATCCTGATCGAAATCTCCGAGCAGGAGCCGGACGCGGCGCTGGCGATCTGCGACGATGTCGTCGCCGTGCTCGACGGCGCTGGGATGCGGCGAGCGATCCTGCTGCACGGCGCCGACGCCACGGTCTGGCCGTTCGTGCACAAGGCGGCGGAGCGTAACTGGTCGACACGCGTCGGGTTGGAAGACGGCAAGCAGCTCCCTGATGGAACGGTGGCATCCGGTAACGCCGCGCTGACAGCGGCAGCCGTCGCGATCTTCCAGACCAGCCGGTAGCGCGGGGAAAGGTTGATGACGGCCAAGGCACTGAAACTTTAAAGGTATGAAACAAAAACCCACCTCGGCGACCGGGAGCCCAGCGCGGTATGGCGCACGAAACTATCAGCCGCTGACGCTCCGGACAAAACGCAAAAAGCTCCGGCCTTCAAAGGTATCCGGAAAACAAAAAACCCGCCTCCGGGGGGGGCGGGTCAGCGGCGCGAATCAGCACCATACCCAAATTAGTAGCATAGCTGCCGGCACAAAGCAAGAACAAAATGTGGCGACATCGACGAAGCTGCCAATTTCCCCCTGTGGGGGAGATGCGCAAGGGGGAGATCGCGGCTTCGCCGAAGCGACTGATCATGTCTTGCCTGAACGCACACAGGGAACGGGCACAGAGGGATGATATGGCTCTTGCCGTTGTTAAAAATTCCTCCTAGGGTATTTTCACATCAGAAAGAAAACTCCATCATTTCTTTCCATTTATGAAAGCCTGGGCGTTTGCGGGAACACCTCGATCAGACCGACCGGCGACTGGTCAAGCTGCTGTCGCAGGACGCGCAGCTTGGCGTCAATCGCCTCGCCGAGAAGATGGCGATCTCGGTGCCGACCGTGCGTATGCGGCTGCGCAACCTGCTCGACCGCAACCTGCTCAAGATCGTCGGGCTGCTCAACCTGACCGAACGTCCCGAGCTGATCTCGGCGATCGTCGGCATCAACGCGCAAGGGCGCGGCCGCGCCCGCGAGTTGGCGCAGCGCATCTCAGAACTGCCTTTTGTGAACTCGGCCGCTGTCGTCACCGGGCGCTTCGACATCATCGTCGACGTAACCGTGGCCGGCGATGTTGCCGATCTCTACCGCGTCACCAGCGAGTTGATCCCCGGCGCTGGCGAACCCGGCGAGGTCGTGCGCAGCGAGACCTTCGTCGTCATGGCCTCCTGCAACAAATGGGTCAGCCTGCCGGAAGGCTGCTGGTCGGACGAGACGCGAAAGGAAATGGCATGAAGATCGCGGTTCTCGGGGGGCTCGGCCTGCAAGGCCGGGCGGCGATCGCCGATCTCGTCGCCAGCGTCGGCGTCGAGCAAGTGGTCTGCGTCGATACCGCAACCGACGGCGCTGCGCGGCTTGGCGGCCTGACCGACCTTGCCCGGGTGCGTCTTGTCGTGCCGGAGGGCGCAATCGGCCCGGCATTGGCCGATGTGATGAAGGACGTCGACGCCGTCATCGACCTGTTGCCGCAGCCGTTGATGCGCGAGGCGGTGCAGGCGGCGATCGCGACGCGCACGCCGCTGGTCACCACCAATTACGGCAAGGCCATCGCCGATCTCGCGCCGGAAGCCGAAAAGGCCGGCGTTTCGATCGTGACCGAATGCGGGCTCGACCCCGGCATCGACCTTGTGCTCTACGCACGCGCCGCAAGCCAGTTCGACACTATCACCGCGATCGATTCCTACTGCGGCGGCATCCCCGAGCCGAAGGCGGTGGTCGAGCCGCTGTGCTACAAGGTGAGCTGGAACTTCGACATGGTTCTGATGAGCCAGAACCGCGACAGCGTGCTGGTCGAGGACGGCAAACGGGTCGATGTGCCGGCCGCCCGCCAGCACGACAATCGTTTCATCCACGAGATCGAGGTCGCGGGGCTCGGCGGGCTGGAAGCCTTCCCCAATGGCGACGCACCGCATTATGCCAGCATGCTCGCCGCCACCAAGGGGCTGCAGCGCTCCGGCCGCTATTCGCTGCGCTGGCCGGGCTGGTCGGCATTCTGGGCGCCGCTGAAGCAGCTCGGCTTCCTGTCCGAGGACAAGGTGCCCGGCATCGGTGCCAGCCCACGCGAATTTCTCGGCCGGCTGCTTGGCCCGCAACTGCAATACGGCGCCGACGAGAAGGATCTTTGCGTGATGCGCAATGTCTTTGTCGGCAGCGAAGGCGGCCGACGCAAGACCGTGACCTCGGAACTGGTCATCGAACGCGATCTCGCCACCGGCCTGTTCGGCATGAGCCTCGGCGTCGGCTATCCCGCTAGCATCGTGGCGCAGATGCTGGCGCGGCGCGAGATCGCCACGCCTGGCCTGCTCAACCCGCTGCTGCATGTGCCCGACGGCCGCTTCCTCGACGAACTGGCCAGGCGCGGCATCAAGGTCGCCGAAACGGTGAGCTGGGATTGAAAATTTTCGAACGGTGGTTGCCGCCGGCAACGGCGCTGCCGCTCAAAAAGCACCTCCAACGGGGTGAAACAACAAAGTGGAACGACAAACGACAACAAGGAGGAATGCCCAAATGAAGATTGCCAAGCTTTTCATCGCCGGTCTCGCGCTCGCCGGCCTCACAGCAGCCGCCAGTGCCGGAACGCTCGACGAAATCACCAAGCGCGGCGAGTTGCGCGTTGCCGTGCAGACGCAAGGACCTCCCTTCTCGCTGGTCGGCGCCGCCGGCGAGCGCACCGGCAGTTCGGTCGAACTCGCCGAATTGATGGCCAAGGAAATGGGCGTCAAGATCACCTTCCTCGACTTCGACTGGGACGGCCTGATCCCGGCGCTGCTGTCGGGCAAGGCCGATCTTCTGGTCGCCGACATGACGCCGACATTGGCGCGTGGCATGAAGGTCGCCTTCACCAGGCCTTACATGTACACGGGCAGCACCGTCTTCACCAAGGCTGGTACCGCCTTCAAGTCCACCGAGGACTGCAAGGCCAAGGGCACCAAGATCGCGGTGCTGCTCGGCGCCACCGGCGAGAAGGAAGCCAAGGCCGCCTTCCCCGATGCTGACATCAAGAGCTACAAAGGCGGCGGCCCGCTGCTGCTCGATGCCGTCAACAACGGCCAGGCCGATTGCGGCGTCAACGACGTCTCGGCGGTCAAGGGCCAGTCGACCGCCTACCCGGCCGGCAGCTTCACCATCATGCCGGACATGCTGTCGAAGGAGCCGCTTGCCTTCGCCACGCGCTATGACGAGCAGGACCTGCTGACCTGGATGAACCTGTTCCTCGACCAGGTCAGCCTCGACGGCCGCCTGCAGAAGAACCTGGATTACTGGGTCAATTCCGACGACTGGAAGAAAGACCACTAAGCAGCAAAAGAGTTTCGGACGGTTTCGCGCGCGCCTCGGCGTTCACGAAACCGCCCGAAGTCGCTTGTCCGCTAGAGGAACCCCGCCCAACAATGCTCGAAAACTTCAGCTTCCGCACCATCGTCGAATATCTGCCGTTGTTCGGGCAGGGCCTCGTCACGACCGTGTGGCTGTCTGCGCTCTCCTTTGCCGGCGCGCTCGCCGTCGGCATCGTGCTCGCCGCGATGAATTTGCAGCGCGGCCGGCTGTTTCGCGTTCCGGCCAAGGCCTATATCGACGCGGTGCGCGCCACGCCCTTGCTGGCACAGCTCTATTTCCTCTATTTCGGCCTGCCGCGGCTCGGCCTCATCCTGCCCGAGTTCGTCGTCGGCATTTTAGCGCTGTCGCTGAATAGCGGCGCCTATGTCGCCGAGATCATCCGCGCCGGCATCCTGTCGATCCCGCGCGGCCAGGTCGAGGCCGGCGTCGCCTCGGGGATGACCTATGTCCAGCGCATGCGCCTCGTCATCCTGCCGCAGGCGTTCAAAGTGACGATCCCGCCGCTGCTCGGCCAGGCGATCGTGCTGGTCAAGGATTCGGCGCTGCTGTCGCTGATCTCGGTCGCCGAACTGACGCGCGCCGGCCAGCTGCTCGCCTCAGACCGCTTCATGCCAGCGGAAGGTTTCATCACCATCGCCGCCTTCTACCTCCTGCTCTATTACGGGCTGAAGGGTCTGGCGGCACTCTCCGGGCGCTGGCTCGGCCTCGCGGGGGCACGGACATGATCTGGCAGCAGCTGCAAAGCATCGCCGGCAGCTATCCGCTCGCCTTGCGCGGTCTCGGCATGACCGTGGTGCTGTCGCTGATCAGCCTGGTGCTGGGCACGCTGCTCGGCTTTGGCCTCGGCATCCTGCGCACCGGCGGCAACCGGCTGATCAGCGGCGCGATCGGCGCCTGGGTCGACCTGATCCGCGGCACGCCGTTCCTGGTGCAGATCTTCCTGATCTTCTTCATCCTGCCGGAACTCGGCATCGAGCTCGATGCCTTCACCGCCGGCATCATCGCGCTGACCAATCTGGCCGCCTGCTTCATCTGCGAGATCGTCGTCGCCGGCATCCGCTCGGTGCCGACCGGCCAGGTCGAAGCGGCGCTCGCGTCCGGCCTGTCGCGCTGGCAGCGCATGCGCCAGGTGGTGCTGCCGCAGGCGATGCGCATCGTGCTGCCGCCGCTGGTCGGGCAATATGTGCTGCTGATCAAGGATTCCTCGGTCGTCTCGGCCATCGGCCTGACCGACCTCACCCGCGTCGGCTGGCTGGTGGTGCAGCGTGTACCCAATGGGCTGCTGGTCTTCTTCCTCGTCGGCCTCGGTTACTTCATCGTCTGCTACCCCCTGATCATGCTGGCCCGCCGGCTGGAGCAACGCATGGGCGCGGCCCATGGCGAGGTGCAATTGTGACGAATCCCAGCAAAAATGGCACTGGCATGATCGAATTTCGCGGCGTCAACAAATGGTTCGGCCAGCTCAACGTGCTGAAGGAAATTACGCTCAGCGTCGAGCCGCGCGAAGTGGTCGTCGTCTGCGGGCCGAGCGGCTCGGGCAAGAGCACCTTGATCCGCTGCATCAACGGCCTGGAGACGATCCGCGACGGCGACCTGGTGGTCGACGGCCAGCGCCTCGGCGACGCCGCCACCAACATGACACGGCTGCGCACCGAGATCGGCTTCGTCTTCCAGTCGTTCAACCTCTACCCGCACAAGACCGCGCTCGAGAACGTCACGCTGGCGCCGATCCATGTGCGCAAGATCCCGCGCATAGAAGCCGAGAAGGCCGGGCGCGAGTTGCTCGCCAAGGTCGGCCTCGCCGACAAGGTGAACGCCTATCCGGCGCAGCTGTCCGGCGGCCAGCAGCAGCGCGTGGCGATCGCCCGCTGCCTCGGCATGCGCCCCAAGATCATGCTGTTCGACGAGCCGACCTCGGCGCTCGACCCCGAGATGATCTCGGAAGTGCTCGACGTCATGGTCGCGGTCGCCGAGGAAGGCATGACCATGATGGTGGTGACGCACGAAATGGGCTTTGCCCGCAAGGTCGCGCAGCGCGTGGTGTTCATGGATGCCGGCGCCATCGTCGAGAGCGGCACGCCCGAGGAGTTCTTCTCCAACCCGAAGACCGACCGCAGCCGCGCCTTCCTCAGCAAGATCCTGCGGCATTGACAGCAGCGACAATACGCACCGAACCTGCCGTCGCCTTTGCGCCGAGGTTGCGCTCGAGCCTACAATGAATCATCCGCAGCGGCGCACTATGGCGACACACCGAGCGCGCGCAGTGCCTTGCCTGCCGCGACATATTCGATGAAGTCGTGGGGGCAGTCGCGTACCGCAAGCCGGTACCGCCGCAAGGCTTCATCGTCACGGCCGTCGAGCCGGTAAAACTCCGCGACATAGAGATTGGCCTCGCATAGATTTCCGCGTTTCTTGGCCGGGACGGGATCGTCGGCTGCGGCCAACGCTGCTTCGGGCGTCTGTTCGCCAAGAAACATGCGAACCAGCGGCGCCGGCCATCTGGCCATGTCGAGCCTGCTGGCTGCCTGCCGCAAATGGCTCGCGCCACCACTGCGCCGCTCAGCCAGATCCGCCCAGATCGCAAAATAGGCATTGTCGGGCGCAAGTTCCGCCGCCGCGGCAAGGTCGGCTTGCGCCTTGGCCGGTTCGCGATCGTAGAAGTAGTAGATTCCCCTGCTTCCATAAGGGTTGACATAGGTCGGATCGAGCGTGATCGCCTGGCTGTAGTCGGCGACGGCGCGCTCTGCATCACCCTTTGCGCCCCAGGAAATGGCCCGGTTGTTGTAAGCGTAGGGGTGTTGGGGATCGAGGCTGATCGTCTCGTCGAAATCGGCGATGGCGCGGTCGAACTCGCCCATCCTGTTGAAGACGAAGCCGCGGTTGTTGTAGGCTTGGAAATATGCCGGATCGAACTCGATGGCGTGGCTGTAGTCGGCGATGGCGCGAGTGTCGTCGCCCTTATGAGCCCAGGCGCGGCCTCTGTTGTAGTAGGTCTCAGCTTTTCCTGGATCGAGCTCGATCGCCCGATCGAAGTCACTGATGGCGCTGTCGTTCTCGCCCTTGTCGAGCCATATCTGTCCGCGCTCGTTGTAGGCATCGATGTCGTCCGGATCGAGAGCGATGGCGTTGTCATAGTCTGCAATAGCCCGGTCATCGTCACCGCTGTCAGTCCAGGCGATTGCCCGGCCGTGGTAAGCGATGGCGCGACTGCCCGGGCTTCGCGTCCTGTCCTCGATGATCCGCGTGCAGGCGGCGATCCGCTGTAAGCCTGCAGCAGCGCCACCGCAATCGTCGCTATCCTCGGTCAGTGCGGGAGCACAAAGCGCAAGCAGCACGATGAGACCGGCCAGCACCCGCCGCCCTCCTTGATTCAACCGTTCGATTAGCCGCCCATCAAACATCAGCAGAATTTGATCACAATTATAGGTTGTTGGCCTCATGCCAACTTGATCAAACAAATCTTTGTTCTTCGCAAGTCATCCCCGCAAAGAAATGGTCAAGTCGAGCCCGTCACGCAGCTGAGGCGCCTGTACTCTGGATTAGCCCGTAGGTGCGCTTTCCGGCGGATCTGGCCGGGTCGGGAGGCTGACGGAGCGTGGCGCCGAAGCCTCAGCTGCGCCCCTGTTCCATTTCGATTGAATGGAAATGGGGCTCTATCTTGCTGTTTGACCGCGATCTTATCCGCAAACCGGTTTCCACTTTTCGGGATCATGGTTCTAGAGCGGCCGCGGCCGGCGTCGTCAGCCGAACGTCGCCAGAGGCTCGGCGCTGATCTCAACCCACATCGGTGTCGATCCGGTAATGGACGGTGGTGCCGCAATCCGGGCAGAAGCTGTAGATGACGCGGCCGCCCTCGTCGCCAAATCTTGCGCCGGGTTAACGTCCGCTCTGGGCCTAAGATCTGCCGAAGCGTTCAGCCGACCAAGCGGCAGCAATGGGTGGATTGTGTTGAAAAAGTCCGGGTTGCAGCAGTCCTGAAGCACTGATTCAATCTTCGTCGTAAGAGGAGATTGAGTCGATGATGGGCGAGCAAAGT
>NZ_JAMYSE010000024.1:0-79111 GCF_040321795.1 Mesorhizobium sp. M0244
TTTGGGGCGCGGTCCCCCTCTCGGTGTGGGCTTCGCCGAGCCACCTCCCCCCAGTTTCGTGGGGCGAGGAACCCAGGCTGGCATGAAGCCGCGACCTCGGGCAGGACAGTGGGGCGCGAAGGAACTCGACCGAGCGATCCTGCCATAGGCAATACGTGTTCTTGCGCCAGACCAGGCGGGACCATTCGCCAAATTGCGCATGGCGGCGGAAGATAGACAAGAAATTTCGCCGCCATATCTGCATCTTGTCTGCCGGGGGAAGCAGCCTGCGATAGCGAAGCCCTGCCCGACGAATTGGCACTGCTTCGGCGGTGTGCAACTATCCTGTCGGGCAACAGTGGAGGACCGAGACCATGGCCGATGCCGGAATGTTGCGCTTCCATGTTCCGGAACCCGAGGTGCGGCCGGGCGGGACGCCGGATTTTTCGGATGTGACCATCCCCAAGGCCGGCTCGGTGCCGCGCCCGGAGATCGACGTCGATCCGCGCACCATCCGCGATCTGGCCTTCTCGATCATCCGCGTGCTCAACCGCGCCGGCGAGGCCGTCGGGCCGTGGGCCGGGCTGCTTTCCGATGAGGAACTGCTGGAAGGCCTGCGCCACATGATGACGCTGCGCAGCTTCGATGCGCGCATGCAGATGGCGCAGCGCCAGGGCAAGACTTCCTTTTATATGCAGCATCTCGGCGAAGAGGCGGTGAGCTGCGCCTTTCGCAAGGCGCTGGCGGCGGGCGACATGAACTTTCCGACCTATCGGCAGGCCGGCCTGCTCATAGCCGATGGCTATCCGATGGTCACGATGATGAACCAGATCTATTCGAACGAAGCCGATCCGCTGAAGGGCAGGCAACTGCCGATCATGTATTCGTCGAAGGAGCACGGCTTCTTCTCGATCTCCGGCAATCTGGCGACGCAGTACATCCAGGCGGTCGGCTGGGCGATGGCTTCGGCGATCAGCAATGATTCGAAGATCGCCGCCGCCTGGATCGGTGATGGCTCGACGGCCGAGTCCGACTTCCATTCGGCGCTGGTCTTCGCCTCGACCTACAAGGCGCCGGTCGTGCTCAATGTTGTCAACAACCAGTGGGCGATTTCGACCTTCCAGGGCATCGCCCGCGGCGGCTCCGGCACTTTCGCCGCCCGCGGCCTCGGCTTCGGTATCCCGTCGCTGCGCGTCGACGGCAACGACTATCTCGCCGTCCATGCGGTCGCCAAATGGGCCACGACACGTGCGCGCAGCAATCTCGGGCCGACGCTGGTCGAATACGTCACCTACCGCGTCGGCGCCCATTCGAGCTCCGACGACCCGTCCGCCTACCGGCCGAAGGCCGAATCCGACGCCTGGCCGCTCGGCGACCCGATCGTCAGGCTGAAGAACCATCTCATCCAGCGCGGCGTCTGGTCGGACGAACGCCACATCCAGGCTGAAGCGGAGATCCTCGAAACGGTGATCGCAGCGCAGCGGGAGGCCGAGCGCCACGGCACGCTGCATGCCGGCGGCAAGCCCTCGGCGCGCGACATGTTCGAGGGCGTCTATGCCGAGATGCCGCCGCATCTCAGGCGCCAGCGCCAGCAGGCAGGGGTCTGACCATGCCAAGGCGGACTATGATCGAGGCGATCCGCGACGCCATGGACGTGTCGATGGCGCGCGACGAGCGCGTCATCGTATTCGGTGAGGATGTCGGCTTCTTCGGCGGCGTTTTCCGCTGCACGCAGGGCCTGCAGGCGAAGTATGGCAAGAGCCGCTGCTTCGATGCGCCGATCAGCGAGGCCGGCATTGTCGGCTCGGCCATCGGCATGGCCGCCTACGGCCTGAAGCCTTGCGTCGAGGTGCAGTTTGCCGACTATGTTTACCCGGCCTATGACCAGATCGTCTCGGAGGCGGCGCGGCTGCGCTACCGGTCGAACGGCGATTTCACCTGCCCGATCGTGGTCAGGATGCCGACCGGCGGCGGCATTTTTGGTGGCCAGACCCACAGCCAGAGCCCGGAAGCGCTGTTCACCCACGTCTCCGGCTTGAAGGTCGTGGTGCCGTCGAACCCGCATGACGCCAAGGGCCTGTTGATCGCCGCGATCGAGGATCCCGATCCGGTGATCTTCCTGGAGCCGAAGCGGCTCTACAACGGCCCCTTCGACGGTCACCACGAGCGGCCGGTGACGCCGTGGTCAAAGCATGAGCTCGGCGAAGTCGCCGACGGCCACTACACGGTGCCGCTCGGCAAGGCGGTGATCCGGCGGCCGGGCGCTGCGGTCACCGTGCTTGCCTACGGCACGATGGTCTATGTCGCCCAGGCGGCGGCCGAAGAAACCGGCATCGATGCCGAGATCATTGATTTGAGAACGCTGCTGCCGCTCGACCTCGAGACGATCGTCGCCTCGGTAAACAAGACCGGGCGCTGCGTGATCGTGCACGAGGCGACGCTAACATCGGGGTTTGGCGCCGAACTTTCGGCGCTGGTTCAGGAGAACTGCTTCTATCACCTGGAAGCGCCGGTGGCGCGGGTCACCGGCTGGGACACGCCTTATCCGCATGCGCAGGAGTGGGACTATTTTCCCGGTCCCGCCCGGCTAGGCCGCGCGCTCGTCGAAACGATGGAAGCCTGAGGGGGAAGACGATGGGCGAATATGTCATCAAGCTGCCCGATGTCGGCGAAGGCGTCGCCGAGGCCGAGTTGGTCGAATGGCAGGTCAAGGTCGGCGATCTCGTGCGCGAGGACGCCGTGCTTGCCGCGGTCATGACCGACAAGGCGACGGTCGAAATTCCTTCGCCCGTCGATGGCGAGATCCTCTGGCTTGGCGCCGAGATCGGCGACACGGTGGCGATCGGCTCGCCAATCGTCAGGTTGAAAGTGGCCGGCGACGGCAATGTGGCGCCGGAGGATGCCAAGGCGGAAAAGGCTGCAAAGGCCGAGGCGCCGACAAAGGCAGCAGCCTCCAAACCCGAAGCCGCGACACCGGTCCTGAAGCCGTCGCCAAAGATGGCCGAGACACAAGCGAAACCAGCGCCGTCTCCGGTCGTACCGAAAAGCGCGTCGCAGCCCTCGGTCGCCCGTGCGCCGCGTCCGGAAGGCGAAAAGCCGCTGGCCTCGCCCGCCGTCCGCCTCAGGGCGAAAGAGGCCGGCATCGACCTTCGGCAGGTTGTGGGGAGCGGCCCGGCCGGCCGCATCCAGCATGAGGATATCGAGGCTTTCCTGGCGCGCGGACCGCAGCTCGCGAAGGTTTCCGGCCTTGCCCGCAACGAGACAATCGAGGACGTCAAGATAGTCGGCCTCAGGCGAAAGATCGCCGAGAAGATGACGCTGGCCAAATCGCGCATCCCGCACATCACCTATGTCGAGGAGATCGACGTCACCGCACTCGAGGATCTGCGCGCCGCGCTCAACAAGGAGAAGCGGCCGGGCGCAGACAGGCCGAAGCTGACGCTGCTGCCGTTCCTGATGCGGGCGATGGTCAAGGCGATTGCCGACCAGCCCAACCTCAACGCGCTGTTCGACGACGAGGCCGGCATCATCCACCAGCATGGCGGCGTGCATATCGGCATCGCCGCACAGACGCCTGCGGGGCTGGTGGTGCCGGTGGTCAAGCACGCCGAAGCGCGCGACATCTGGGACTGCGCAGCCGAGGTTGTCAGACTTGCCGAGGCGGCAAAATCCGGCACGGCGACGCGCGACGAGCTCTCTGGATCGACCATTACCATCACCTCGCTCGGCGCCATGGGCGGCGTCGCGACGACACCGGTGATCAACCACCCGGAAGTGGCGATCATCGGCGTCAACAAGATGATGGTCCGGCCGGTATGGGACGGCACGCAATTCATCCCGCGCAAGATGATGAACCTGTCCTCCAGCTTCGACCATCGCGTGGTCGACGGCTGGGATGCCGCGGTGTTTATCCAGCGGATCAAGACGCTGCTGGAAACGCCGGCGCTGATTTTTGTGGATTGAAGTAATGAGAACGTTCGCAAAGCCCCCCTCACCCGGCCTCCGCTTTGCTACGGCCACCCTCTCCCCGAGGGGAGAGGAGGTCGCCAGCGCCGGCGCCTGCCTCTTCTCCCCAGCGGGGAGAAGGTGGCCGCGAAGCGGCCGGATGAGGGGGCCTTTCTTCGCCAAAAAGAGCGTGACATGAAAGAAATCTCCTGCAAGCTGCTGGTCATCGGCGCCGGTCCGGGCGGCTATGTCTGCGCCATCCGCGCCGGCCAGCTCGGCATCGACACGGTTATCGTCGAGTTCGGCAGACCGGGCGGCACTTGTCTCAATGTCGGCTGCATCCCGTCCAAGGCGCTGATCCATGCGGCCGAGGAGTTCGAGAAGCTCTCGCATATGGCCGGCGGCAAAAGTCCACTCGGCATTGCGGTCGCAGCCCCTTCGCTTGATCTCGCCGTGACCATCGCCTGGAAAGACGGTATCGTTAGCCGGCTGAACAATGGCGTCGCCGGCCTGCTGAAGAAAGCGGGCGTGAAGACCGTGCATGGCTGGGCGAAATTCCGCGATGGCAAGACCGTCGCGGTCGAAACCGAGATCGGCGTGCAGGTGGTCCGCGCCGAAACGGTGGTGATCGCGACCGGCTCGGCGCCGGTCGAACTGCCGTCGCTGCCGTTCGGTGGCCCGATAATCTCGTCGACCGAGGCGCTGGCGCTGAGCGAAGTGCCGGAGAAGCTGGCGGTGGTCGGCGGCGGCTATATCGGGCTGGAGCTCGGTATCGCCTTTGCCAAGCTGGGGGCCAAGGTGACCGTGGTCGAGGCCTTGCCGCGCGTGTTGGCGCAATATGATGCCGAGCTGACCCGGCCGGTCCTCAAGCGGCTGGCCGAGCTCGGCATCGAGGTGCTCGTGGGCGCCAAGGCCAAGGGGTTGTCGACCAAGGGCGATGCGCTGCTGGTCGAGACGAAGGACGGCAAGAATGCCAAGATCGCTGCCGACAGGATTCTGGTCACCGTCGGGCGCAAGCCAGTGATCGAAGACTGGGGCCTCGAGCAGATCGACCTCGACCGGTCGGGGACATTCATCCGCATCGACGACCAGTGTCGCACCTCGATGCGCGGTATCTTTGCCATTGGCGACGTCACCGGCGAGCCGATGCTGGCGCACCGCGCGATGGCGCAGGGCGAAATGGTCGCCGAGATCGTCGCCGGCCACAAGCGCAGCTGGGACAAGCGAGCGATTCCGGCTGTCTGCTTCACCGATCCGGAGCTCATTACCGCCGGCCTGTCGCCGGAGGAGGCTAGGGGACTCGGCGAGATCAAGGTCGGGCTGTTTCCCTTCGCCGCCAATGGCCGCGCGATGACGAAGATGGGTGAGGATGGATTCGTCCGGGTTGTTGCCCGTGCGGACAACCATCTGGTGCTCGGCATCCAGGCTGTCGGCCAGGGCGTGTCGGAACTGTCGACGGCGTTTGGGTTGGCGCTGGAAATGGGCGCAACGCTGGAGGACATCGCCGGCACCGTCCATGCCCATCCGACACAGGGCGAGGGTTTTCAGGAAGCGGCGCTGAAGGCGCTTGGGCACGCACTGCATGTTTAGTTTGCGACGGTGGCAGAAATGTCTGATGCCGGCGGGACAGCGCCCCCCTCTGTCCTGCCGGACATCTCCCCCACACGGGGGTGTTTGGACCGGGGAGATCGGCCATCACCGGGGCTTTCGCCAATTTTCCAATGTCGTAAGAGTGAGCGAAGCGCCGAAGCTGCCAATCTCCCCCCTCGTGGGGGAGATGCCCGGCAGGACAGAGGGGGGCGCGAAGGATCGCCAACCTAACCTATTCCAGACAGTCACCCCGCAAGCCGACTAACCATCTCATGCTGCGCATAGGCCTTGCCAAAACGATTGGCGAGAAAGGCATCGAGCGCGATGTCCTCCTGCTTGATGAAGCCCCTGGTCGGCAAGCTGCCGTTGGCCAGCATGTCGAGCACGGCGCAAATGGCGGATGCTGTGGTGATCTGGATGGCGCTGCGCACCGTTTCGCCGACGCGCTTGGCGTAGATCTTGTTGGCGTAGGTCTCCTGCAGCAGGCGGCCGTTCTTGCGGCCGCTGACGGTGACGAAGACGATGACGACGTCCTGCAGCGTCGCTGGCAAGGCGCTTTCAAAGATGTCCTTCAGCACGTCGCGGCGGTGGCGCAGGCCAAGGTCGTTGAGCAGCGCCTTCATGATCGCGGCGTGGCCGGGATAGCGGATGGTGCGATAGTTCAGCGTGCGCACTCGGCCCTTCAGCGTTTCCGCCAGCGTGCCCAGCCCACCCGAGGTGTTGAACGCCTCGTAAGTGACGCCGTCGAGCGAGAATTCTTCACGCTCCTCCAGTGGCGGTACTTCCACCAGCTCGCCTTCGACGATCGCCTCGCAAGGCTCGCAATATTCGTTGATGACGCCGTCGGTGCTCCAGGTCAGATTGTAGTTCAGCGCGTTCGACGGGTACTGCGGCAGCGCGCCGACCCGCATGCGCACGCTTTCCAGCGTGTCGAAGCGGCTGGCGAGATCGTTGGCAACGATCGAGATGAAGCCCGGCGCCAAGCCGCATTGCGGAATGAAGGCGCTGTTGCCGGAGCGCGCCAGCTCCTTGACGCGCCTGGTGCTGACGACGTCCTCGGTCAAATCGAGATAGTGCACGCCGGCGCTGGCCGCCGCCTCGGCGATGCGCGTCGTCAGATGGAAGGGCGCGGCGCTGAGCACCGCGAACTTGCCGGCCAAGGCGGCTTCGAGGGTGCCGGCGGCTTCGATGTCGAGTTCCAGCGTCTCTACGCCGGCCGGGAGTTCGGCTGTGCCGAGCTGCGCCGCCGAGCGGTCGACGAGGGTGACGTGATAGTCGCCCGTGGAAGCCAGCATCTCGGCAATGGTTGAGCCGATCTTGCCGGCGCCGACGACAATGATTTTCTTCATGACCGGTCCCTCGCACCAACGTTGAATTGATGGCTAGAATCGCAGCTTGCCTGTCGAAAGGAAGCGTGGGATTGTGCGAAACGCAGTCTCTCTTTGCACAATGTGCCGGCAAGGTTCGTCGAAATGCTTAGTGATGCCGACCAGGCCCTGCTTTCCCTGCTGCGCACCAATGCACGTGCCTCGACCGCCGAGCTGGCGCGGCGGCTGGGCGTGTCGCGGACAACGGTGCAGAGCCGGATCGAGCGGCTGGAACAGCGCGGCATCATAACAGGCTACGGCGTCAGGCTTTCGCCCGATTACGAACAGGGGCTGGTCAGGGCGCATGTCCTGCTCACCGTCACCCCCAAGCTCGCCGACAAAGTGGTGCGCAGCCTGCAGGCGCTGGGACAGGTTCGAACGCTGCACTCGGTCAGCGGCAATTTCGACATGATCGTCATCGTCGAGGCGCCCTCGATCAGGGATCTGGATACGCTTCTCGACCAGATCGGCGCCATGGACGGGGTCGAGCGGACGTCGTCCTCGATCATCCTGTCGACGCGGATCGATCGCTGACCGGCCTGATGTCGCGGGTTCAGAGACGCTGGCGGGACAGCGCCCCCCTCTGCCCTGCCGGGCGTCTCCCCCACAAGGGGGGAGATTGGCCGTCACTGCGGCTTTCGCCAATCTTCACCGTCGTAGGGATGAGCGGAGCGCCGAAGCTGCCGATCTCCCCCTCGTGGGGGGAGATGTCCGGCAGGGCAGAGGGGGGCGCGAAGGATCACCGAGCGCAGTGATCGTTCTGGCGCTCCCGCGGCAAAGCGATATAGGCTTCCAAGATGTTGGATGAGCCTCGCAGAGAGGCGGCGTCCTCTCGTGCCACACAGACAGATCGCGCAGTCGTACAAAGATTTCTAGACAGGAGGCCTCCTTGCCCAAGCAGTGTTTTGGAACGTCCCATGTGCCGTTGTCGCCGGCGGTCAGGGCCGGCGATTTCGTCTATGTCTCCGGCCAGGTGCCGGTCGGCAGCGACGGGCTGGTGGTCAAGGGCGGCATCGCCGAACAGACCGAGCAGGTGCTGTCGAACGTCAAGGCAGCGCTGGCGCTGGCCGGCTGCACGCTCGACGACGTGGTCAAGACGACGGTCTGGCTCGAGGACGCGCGCGACTTCGGCATCTTCAACACCGTCTATGCCAGGCATTTCCCGAAAGACCCGCCGGCGCGCACGACGGTGGAGTCGCGGCTTATGATCGACATCAAGATCGAGGTCGAGGCCGTTGCCTACAGGCCGGCCTGACGAGGAACGGAGACAGGCGCAATGCAATTCGATCTCCTGATAAAAGGCGGCCGCCTCATCGATCCGGCGTCCAGCCTCGACGCGCAACGCGATCTGGCGATTACCAACGGCCGTATCGCCGCCATCGACGCCGAAATCCCCTTCGAACGTGCAGCCCGCGTCATCGATGCCACGGGCTCAATCGTCGCGCCCGGCCTGATCGACCTGCACAGCCATGTCTATTGGGGCGGCACGTCGCTCGGCGTCGATGCCGACCGGCTCGCGGCGAAAAGCGGCACCACCACCTTCATCGATGCCGGAAGTGCCGGCGCCGGCAACTTTCTCGGCTTTCGCCGCCACGTCATCGAGCGCTCGAAAGTCCGCATCCTGGCCTATGTCAACATTTCCTTTGCCGGCATTTTCGGCTTTTCGCAGACCGTAGCGGTCGGCGAATGCAGCGACGTCAGGCTCTGCGAACCGCGCGAAACGGTGGCGGCGGCGCGCGAGCATCGAGACGTGGTAGTCGGCGTCAAGGTCCGCTCCGGTCGCCATGCCGGCGGCAGCAGCGGCATCGCCCCGGTCGATCTCGCGCTCGAAGCTGCCGACAAAGCCGGCCTGCCGCTGATGGCGCATATAGACGAGCCGCCGCCCGGCCGCTCGGAAGTGCTGCCGCGGCTGCGCAAGGGCGATATCCTCACCCACTGCTTCCGGCCGTTTCCCAACGCACCGGTCTTTGCCTCGGGTGCGGTGCGGCCGGACATGCGGCTGGCGCGCGAGCGCGGCGTCATCTTCGACATCGGCCACGGCATGGGTTCGTTCGATTTCGAGGTCGCCAAAGCGATGCTGAGCGAGGGGCTGGCGCCGGATGTGATCAGCAGCGACGTGCATCTCTACTGCGTCGACGGGCCGGCCTTCGACATTCTGGTCTGCATGTCGAAACTGCTGGCGCTCGGCATGCCGCTGGTCGAGGTGCTGCGCGCCGCAACACAGCGGCCGGCCGAGGCGATCGCAAGGCTCGATCTCGGCAGGCTTGCGGTCGGGGCGGTTGGCGACATAGCGGTGCTGCGGCTGCGTTCCGGTCGCTTCACCTTTGTCGATTCCGTCGGCGCATCGCTGGTCGCCGAGCACAGGCTGGTCTCGGACGGCATCGTGGTCGGCGGCACCTGGTGGCCGAACGAGGCGGTGGACGATCTCGGCGAAACCGAGCGCTTGGAAGCGCATGCGCACGACACCCATGTCGATATGGTGAGCCGGCATTTCGGACATAACCACGGCTGAGGTTTATGCCTGCGCTGCCGACTGGCTTCCAACCGCAACCTGCGGCATTTGCGAGCAATTGCGGTGGGGCGAGGGGCGCGATGATCCTTCGCGCTAAAGCTGAGCTTCAATGGCCGCCTTGTCGATGACAGACCATACTTCCACGATCTTTCCGCCGCGAAATTCGTAGATCACATTCTCGGCAAAGGAAACGCGCTTTCCGCTTACAGGTAAGCCAAGGAACGTTCCCTTTGGAGTGCAGTCGAAGCTTAGCCGGCTTGCGATGTAAGGTGGATCGGAAATCACCATCCGGATCTTAAAATAAAGATCCGGGATTTGGTCAAAATCTCTCTGCAGCATCTCGAGATAGCCTGACAACCCGACCGGCCGGCCGTTATGAATCGCTTCTTCATCGACGAACTGTCCCAGCGTCGGCCAGTCCTGCCTGTTCAGGCAGGCAATGTAATCTCGGTAGATGTCGGAGAGGTCGCTTTTGGTCATCGCAAGTCGCCCGTCTTCTACAAGGCCTGTCCCGGCGCTCCATAAACCGGCGTCGGAATGCCTTCCATGCGGGCCTTGATCTGCAGCGCCACGAATTTCGAATAGAAGCGCGACAGCGCCAGATTGCCGCCGTGGAACCACAGCGCTTGCTGCGCGGTCGGCTTCCACATGTTGCGCAATTCGCCTTGCCACGGCCCGGGATCGCCCGTGACGCCGGAGCCCAGCCCCCAGCATGGGCCGACCTTGTCGGCGACTTCGCGCGAGACGATCGCCGCCACTGTTTCGTTCATCGACTGATAGCCGGTGCAGGCGATGATCGCGTCGGCCGCCAGTTCCGTGCCGTCGTCGAAGAGGATGCCTGTCGGCATCAGCGACTTGATCCCGACGCCGCTGCGGATACCGATCTCGCCGTCGATGATCAGATCGCAGGCGCCGACGTCGATGTAGAAGCCCGAGCCGGTGCGGTAGGCCTTCATCAGGAGCCCGGTCTCGTCGTCGCCGAAATCGATGGCGAAACCGGCGCCGCGCAAACGGTCGTAGAAGGCCGCGTCGCGCGCCTTGATGATGTCGTAAAGCGCCCGCTGGCCTTGCGGCAGCAACGCGAAGGGCGTCGAGGCGACGATCATGTCGGCTTTTTCGGTGGTGATGCCGCGGGCCAGCGCCTTTTCCGAAAAGATCTCGAAGCCGACCTCCATCAGCGTGTCTGACTTGACCACCGTCGTCGGTGACCGCTGGACCATGGTCACCTCAGCGCCGCTCTCCCAGAGATCGACGCTGACGTCATGGCCGGAACTTGCGGCGCCGATGACGGCGACCTTCTTGCCGCGAAATTTCTCGCCGCTGGAATATTGGCTGGAATGCAGGATTTCGCCCTGGAAAGCCTCGGCGCCCGGCAGGTCGATCCGCCTGGGCGGGCCATAGGCGCCGGTCGCAAAGACGATGTGCCTGGGCTTTAGCATGATGCGCTCGCCGGCGCGATCGACCTCGACCGCCCAGATTTTTTCGGCGTCGTCATAGGACGCGCTGACGCATGTCGTGGAGGTCCAGTAATTGAGCTCCATGACGCGCGTATACATCTCTAGCCAGTCACCCATCTTGTCCTTTGGCGTGAACACCGGCCAGTTTTCCGGAAACGGGATGTAGGGCAGATGGTCGTACCAGACCGGGTCGTGCAGCACGAGCGAGCGATAACGGTTGCGCCAGGAATCGCCGGCTTGGGCGTTCTTCTCGATAACGATGGCCGGCACGCCGAACTGCCTGAGCCGCGCCCCCAGCATGATGCCGCCCTGGCCGCCGCCGATGACCAGGCAGTAGGGCTGCTGGCTGGCGCCGAGTTCCCGCGCCTCGCGGCGCCTCGCCTCCAGCCAGGTTTCGCGTTCCGGGTCTGCCTTGTGGCGGACACCCAGAGGCCGCGCCGGGCCCTTGCGCTCCTCGAAGCCCTTGAGATCGCTCATCGCCGTAAACAGCGTCCGGCATTTGCCGTCCTGCAGGCGCATGACGCCTTGGCCCCACGCCGATGACGTCTCGAAGGTGAACCACGCTTCGATCGTGCCTTCGTCCGAAGTGGCTTCGCCGCTGAGCTGCCACTGAGCAGGCTTTGTCGTCGCCAGTGTCGCCGCCAGCATGTCGCGGATCCCGGCGCGGCCTGCCATGGTTTTGATGTTCCAGGTGAAGGTCAGCAGATCGCGCCAGTAGCAGTCCTCGACGAACAGGTTGGTTGCGGCCTCGACGTCGCCCGCCTCGAGCGCCCGGGCAAAGGAACCGAGCCAGGTGGCAGCTTGCTTCGATGGTGCGATGTCGAGCATCTGTCTTTCCCTATTTCCAGCGACGTCGGCGCTGCCCTTTATCCTTATCCTCTCTCGCGAAGAACGGGGAGAGGATAGGTGAGGGCAGCGCGAACGGTCTGAAACTTAAGGGCACAGCGCAAGACTGACGCGACTGCCCCTGCCGTCAGGCCCGCGCGCCGGCCTGATCCGAACCGCTATCCAGCCATGCAAGATCGTCCGGCGAAAGCGAAATGTCGAGCGCCTGGAGACTGTCTTCCAGTTCGTCCAGCGTGCGCGGTCCGATCAGCGGGATAGATGGAAAGGGCTGCGCCAGGACGTAGGCGAGCGCGACGTGGATCGGGCTGTTGCCCAGCCGTTTGGCGAGCTCGATGGCGCGGTCGCGGCGGCCGAAATTCTTCTCCGAGTACCAGACCCGGACCAGCTCCTCATTATCGCGCCGGTCGCGGCCGGCGCGGTCGGTGAAAAAGCCCCGGCCCTGGCTCGACCAGGCGAAATTCGGCATCTGCCGGGCGGTCAGCCAGGCCTTCCATTCATCGCTGGAGGAGGTGACGCAGCCTGCCCAGATCGGCTCCAGCATCTCGGCCAATGAGAAATTGTTGGAAAGCGCGCCGGGCTTCTGCTTGCCGGTGCGCTCGGCATAGGCAATAGCCTCGTCCATGCGTTCCCTTGTCCAGTTCGAGCCGCCGAACGGACCGCGAATGCGGCCGGCCTTGACCTCGCGATCCATCGCATCGACGAATTCGTCGACCGGCACGTCCGGATCGTCGCGGTGCATGAAATAAACGTCGACATGATCGGTCTGCAGCCGGTCGAGCGACTGGGTGAGCTGCTTGCCGATGACATCGGGATAGCAGAGCGGCGAGTGCGCGCCCTTGCCGATGACCACCGATTGCTCGCGCACGCCGCGGTTCTTCAGCCATTGGCCGAGTAGCGTCTCGGTATAGCCGGCGCCGTAGACGAAGGCGGTGTCGAACAGATTGCCGCCCGCCTCGAAATAGGCGTCGAGCAGGATGGCGCCCGAGGAAAAGCTGCGGAAATCCTCGAAGCCGAGCGCCAGACACGAAGCCGGTCGCGGCAGACCTGGAATGCTGCGCTTGGGGATGGCGGTTCCGCCGGAGCGTAGCTTCCGTCCGGAGATCGTGTTGACGCGTTTTGCCGGTTTTTCGATGTCGTATTCGAGCCCGATGCTGGTCCGCCATTTGTCGAGCACGCGCAGATTGCCGAGACTGTCGGCCCAGCCCATGCCCGGCCAGGCGAACTCCTGCTTCCCCCCGAGAATGGCCTCGCCGGCGGCGTCGACCTCGAATGCATAAAGCCAGCCGTCTTCGCTGACCTCGACCACCTCGTTACAATCCGAACGGATGATGCGGATTTCGCCGGTGCCGCCTTGCTTGCCGCCGGCAAACCAGAAATCCGCGACCTCGATGCGGCCCTTGCTGCCAAGAATGCGCAAGACATTATCCTGCGCGAGCGAGATGCTGCAGGAGACTTCGGCGACGATGCCGCCGGGAAAATGCAGCAGCGCCGAGGCCCATTCGTCGACGCCGGACTGGCCGAGATGCGCAGCACCGACTACTTTGTCCGGCTCGGCGAAGGGCTTTCCCGCTGCGGCGCCGGCAATCAGCCGCGCCATCGAGACGGGATAGCCGCCGACATCGAGAATGCCACCGCCGGCGAGGTCCTTGGCGTAGAGCCGGTGCTCCGGCATGAAGCCCGGCATGGCGAAGCCGAAGCTCGACTTTATCATGCGTACATCGCCGATCGCGCCGGCCTTGACCAGCTCGACCAGCTTGGCCGTCTGCGGATGCAGGCGGTACATGAAGGCTTCGCCGAGAAAGGTGCCGGCCTTGCGCGCGGTATGGATCATCGCATCTGCCTCGAAGGCTGTCAGGCCAAGCGGCTTTTCGCAAAGCACATGCTTTCCGGCCTCGGCCGCTTTGATCGCCCATTCGGCATGGCTCGGATGCGGCGTCGAAATATAGATCGCGTCGACATCCGGATCGCCAAGCAAAGCCTCGTAGCCGTTGAGGATGCGGGCGCCGGGGAAATCTTCGGCGAGCCCGGCCTTGCCAGGATTGCGCGCGCCAATGGCGACCAATGTGCCGGTGCGCGAATGAGCGATGCCGCCGGCAAAGGCCTTGGCGATGTTGCCGGGTCCAAGAATGCCCCAGCGAACTTTTTCTGGTTTGGAAGTCATGTCAAATCTCCGTGGGGTGGCCGCGATCAATCGCGATCGGACAAAAGAAAAGATGGATTAGCGAATGCGTGCGCCGGTGGCGTCGAAGAGAAGCGAGCGGTCGGCCTTGATCGACACCATCAGGTCGTCGCCATTCGCGCGATACCGCGATGCCTCGCGCCCGATGATCAGTTCCTCGCGTCCGGCCCCGGTTCCGGAATTGGCATAGACATAGCTCACCGATCCCAAGTGCTCGGCGACGTCGGCCTTGACGGCAAGGTCGCAATCGCCCTGGCCGGCGTCGAAGAAATGCTCCGGCCGCACGCCAAGCACGACATCGCCGCCTATCGCGGGCAGGGCATCCGAAAGCGGCTTGCGCAGTCGCGCGCCGCGATGATTGACCAGCTCGATGACCGCCGCGCCGTCGTCGGCCCCGACCATTTTCGCCGCCAGAAAATTCATCTTCGGCGAGCCGACGAAGCCGGCAACGAAGCGGTTGGCGGGGTCGTCGTAGAGATCGAGCGGCGCGCCGATCTGCTCGATATTGCCGGCGTTGAGCACGACGATCCTGTCGGCCAGCGTCATCGCCTCGGTCTGGTCGTGCGTCACATAGACCATGGTAACGCCGAGCTCCTTATGGAGGCGCGATATCTCGACCCGCATCTGCACCCGGAGCTCGGCGTCGAGATTGCTGAGCGGTTCGTCGAAAAGGAACACTTGCGGCTCGCGCACGATGGCTCGGCCGATGGCGACGCGCTGGCGCTGGCCGCCCGACAATTGCCGCGGCCGCCGCTTCATCAGCTCGGCGATGCGCAGGATTTCGGAGGCCCGCTTCACCCGCCGCTCGGTGTCTGCCTTGGGGTTGCCGGTCATTCTCAGGCCAAAACTCAGATTCTGCTCGACCGTCATGTGCGGATAGAGCGCGTAGGACTGGAACACCATGGCGATGCCGCGCTCGGCCGCCTCGACGTCGTTCACCACCTTACCGCCAATGGCGATCTCGCCGTCGCTGATGTCCTCGAGCCCGGCGATCATCCTAAGCAGCGTGGACTTGCCGCAGCCGGAAGGGCCGACGAAGACGACGAATTCGCCGTCATCGATGTCGATATTGGCGCCGTGGACGATCTCGAAGACGCCGAAGCGCTTGACGACGTTTTTGAGTGTGACTGCCGCCATGCTGATCCTTACTTGATGGCGCCGGCGGCAATGCCGGCGACGAAATGGCGCTGCAGAAGCACGAACACGACGAGCATTGGCGCCGTCAGCATCACCGCGCCCGCCATGATGCCGCCCCAGGACACCTTTGTTAGACCGATCAGCGTGCCGAGCGCCACCGGCGCCGTCATCGCGCCCGGCTTGGAATTGATCAGCAGCGGCCACAGATAATTGTTCCAGGAGGCAAGGAACAGGATGATGGCGAGTGCCGCCAGCATCGGCCGCGCCAAGGGCAGGGCGACGAACAGGAATATCCGCCATTCCTTGACGCCCTCGACCTTGGCGGCGTCGAACAGCTCGTGCGGCATCATCGAAAAACTCTGCCGCATGAAGAGCACGCCCAGCGAATTGAACAGCGGCGGTACGATCAGCGCCACCCAGGTGTTGGCGAGCTTGAAGTCGCGCGCGACCATGATGAATTGCGGGATCAGCACGACCGCGTAAGGCAGGGTGATGGTGCCGAGGATGATGGCGACGACCATGCCCTTGCCGAAGAAGTTGTAACGCGCCAGCGCCCAGCCGGCCATCGAGGTCAGCATCACCGACAGGAAGGTGTAGGTGACCGCCACCGAGACCGAGATGCCGATGGCGCCGATGAAATTGGTGCCGCGCTGCAGATTGCTGACATTGTCGAGGAAATTGCCATGGGGCAAAAGCTCGATGTCGGGGCTGAAGATGCCGTTGTCGGGCATCGTCGAAAAGATCACCATCATCCACAGTGGAAAGAGCCAGATCAGCGCCAGCGGCGTCAGGAAGAGATGCAGCGCGATGCTGCGTCCCAATCTGGCTTGGGAACGGCTGACTTTGGAACGCGAGGTCATTTCGGTTCCCTCGTCAACCATATCTGCACCAGCGAAATCGCGATCGCCAGCCCGGCCATGGTGTAGGCGATTGCCGAAGCGTAGCCGAAATTGAGCGACCTGAAGCCCTGGCGATAAAGCAGCAGCCCGAGCGTTTCGGTGCCGCCGCCCGGCCCGCCGCGCTCGGTGATCAGGAACGGCTCGGTGAACAGCTGCATGGTGCCGATGATCGACAGCACGGCGCAGAACACGATGATCGGCTTGAGCAGCGGCAGCGTGATGTAGAAGAACTGTTTGACCTTGCTGACCCGGTCCAAGGTCGCCGCCTCGTAGACATCCTCGGGGATGGACTGCAGGCCGGCGAGCAGGATGATGGCGTTATAGCCGGCCCAGCGCCAGGTCACCGCGATCATGATGACCGCCATCGCCGGGGTGACGTTGGTAAACCAGTCGACACTGGGCAGGCCGATGCTGTTCAGCAATTTGTTGATGATGCCGTAGTCGAGATTGAACATCAGCCGGAAAACCGCCGAATAGGCGACCTCGCCGACCACGACCGGCGCGAAGAACGCAAACCGGAACAGGCCACGAGCCTTGAGCAGCGGCGAATTCAAAAGCACCGCCATCACAATCGCCAGCGAAATCATTACCGGCACCTGGATGACAAGGATCAGCAATGTGTTCTTCAAGGCATTGAAGAAAGCGGGATCGCCGATCAGCCGGGCCCAGTTGAAGGTCGGCGCGAACCGCCACGGCACGGTGCGCGTCGCCTGGAACGAGATCAGGAAGGAATCGATGATCGGCCACAGCCAGAAGATCGAAAAGATCAGCAGATAGGGCGCGAGGAAGCGATACGCCGTGGCGTTCTGGTAGCGCATCGTTTTCCTCCTTTCTATTCGAAAGTGCGACAGGTCTGCTCTCTTCCTTCTCCCCTTGTGGGAGAAGGTGGATTGGCGCGCAGCGCCGAGACGGTTGAGGGGTGCTGGCCGGAGTGCCGTCAGCGCCAAGCTGGAGCACCCCTTGCATCCGTCGCCTTCGGCGACACCTTCTCCCACAAGAGAGAAGGGGAGCCGCCCGCTCGGAGGCGCCTTGTTTAGATCATGACTTGACCGGCAGGCCGGTCGCCGCGGCGATCTGGCTTGCGGCATCGTCCAGCGCTGCCTTGGCGTCGGGATAGCCGCCACCCAGATATTTGGTCTGCACCGCGCGGATGATGATTTCGGCGTCGCTCTGGAACGGCGTGCCGCGGCTGGGAACGACCTTGGGCAAGGTGCCGAGAATGTCCTTCCACACGGCTTGGCCACCCCAATAAGGCAGGCCTTCGGAGACATAGGGGTCGTCGAGCGCCGAGATCAGCGACGGCACCAGGCCGAAGCTCTTCAGCATGGTGATCTGGCCCTCATTCGTCGCAAGCGTATATTTCAGATAGGCGTAGGCAGCCTCCTTGTTCTTCGACACCGAAGTGATGGCGAGCGAGGAACCACCGAGATTGGCGGCACGCGGACCGTCGGCGGTCAGGCTCGGCATCAGGTAGACGCCCCATTTGCCTGCCCCATCGGGCGATTCGGTGCGCACGGTGCCTTCATACCAGCCGCCATACATCTGCGTGGCGACCTTGCCGGCGGTGTTGTTGGTGATCTTGGTGCTCCAGTCCGCCGAGGAAATGATGCCGGCGTCCTTCATCTCCTTGATCTTGGTCATGGCATCGACGCATTTGGGCTGGTTGACCGTGATCGATTGCCCGTCGGCGGAGAAATAGGCGCAGCCCTGCTCGTTGGAGATCATGCGGAAGAATTCGGAATCGCCATTGAAATCAGCGTTTGTCATCGTCACGCCGGGATTGGCGGCCTGGATCTTCTTGGCGGCGGCGATGAAATCGTCCCAGGTCTTGATCGAGGACGGATCGACGCCGGCCTTCTCATAGAAGTCGCGGCGGTAGAACATCGCCACCGGGCCGGAATCCCAGGGCATCGCATAGGCCTTATCGTCAACCTCGAGCTCGGTGCGCTTGAAATCGGGGAATTTTGCCTGGTCTTCCGGGGTGTAGCCGAGCGTGTGCAGGTCGACAAAGCAATCCGGGAACTGGCTCCAGTAGTTTTCGGCTTCGCCGTTCTCGATCGAAACGATGTCCGGCAGACCCTCGCCGCCGGCGGCACAGCCGGCGATCGACTTGTCATAGGTCGGCTGGTTGCCGAGGTCCTCGACCGTGACCTTGATGTCGGGATATTGCTTGTTGAAGCCCGCTATGGTGGCCTTCAGCGACGAAGCGGCGATATTCCAGCTCCAGATCGTGATTTCACCGGACTGCGCAAAGGCCGGGCTGGAGCCCAAGGCAAGCGCGAGCGCGGCGCAGGTCAATTTTATGCGCATTGAAATCCTCCCATTTCAGTTGCTCTCTGTTTGCGAGCGTGGCTAGACTAGGCTTCGGGAAAGCCTTGTCCGCGACAAAGGGAATAAGAAATGAGCGGAAAGTAAGATGCCGGAAAGGCCGTTTTACCAGCCTGGCGCCAGCAGCGTGGAGGGCCTGCCGCTGCTGCTGCAGATGTTCCATACCCAGCCCCTGGTGATGCTCAAGCCGCATTGGCATGCCCAGGTCGAAGTGAATTTCATCGTGCGCGGCACCGTGCATTACCGCATGGACGGACACGGACTTTCGCTTTCGGCGGGCGATATGTGCCTGTTCTGGGGCGGCCTGCCGCACCAGATGGACGAAGCCTCCGACGACGCCATCTATGCCGGCGCGCATCTGCCGCTGGTGCATTTCTTCCGGCTGCATTTGCCCGTCGATGTCCGCAACAGGCTGATGACCGGCGCGACGCTGGTGACCGACGCCACCGACCGGTCGGACGACCACAATTTCGAGCGCTGGAACCGCTATGCCCGCTCCGGCGATCCGGTCAAGGCCGAGCATGCCGTCAACGAGCTTTTGCTGCGGCTGGAGCGGGTGCGATTCGAGCCTTACCGCCTCGTCCCCGAAACACCGGTCGAACAGGAGATAGGCAGCCCTTTCGATCAGCAATCGCTGCGCAATGTCGGGCGCATGTGCGACTTCATCGCGGAGAATTTCCTCTACGAGATCGATTGCGTCGACATTGCCGCGGCGGCCGATATCCATCCCAAATACGCCATGAGCATCTTCAAGAAATCGACCGGCATGACGCTCAACGAATATGTGAATTTGCTGCGCCTCAGCTACGCGCAGGCACTGCTGATGCATCAGGATGCCAATGTGCTGCGCGTCGCCATGGAATCCGGCTTCGGCTCACTCAGCGCCTTCAACAAGTCGTTCCGCAAGCTTGCCGGCATGTCGCCGTCGGATTTCCGCAGGGGCGTGGCGGGCGCCAGGTGAGTCGGCTGGATTCAGCCGATAATCTCAGCCGATAATATTTAGGCTCCTCGGCAGGCGGTTCATCGGCAGCGGCCCGCTGGCGGTGATCAGGAACTGGTCCTCGAGATTGAAGCTGGCGAGACCGTCGATGTAGAGCGGGATCTCGAATGCCAGCACCATGCCGGCTTCTATCTCGACATCGCTGTCGGCCGAGATGAACGGCCATTGCTCGGAAAACACGGAATGGCCGACGCTGTGGCCGAAATGACCGCGGCGATAGGAACGGAGCCCCTGGCGCGCCAGGCTTTCGCTGGCGACGCGATGCACGCCGGCGAGCGGCTTTCCCGGCAACAGCGCGGCAAGCCCGTCGGCGAAGGCGCGTTCAGCTATCGCATGCAATTCGGCCTGTTCTGGCGATGGCGGCCCGAAGGTGAAATTCCGCGACATGTCCGATGCATAGCCGTTCACGCTGCACACCATGTCGGCCTTGAGCGGATCGCCGGCGGCGGCGACCGCATCGGCGCTTTTGGGGCGAGCGCCCAGCGTGACGTATTCCGCTGTCGAGATTTGCTGCGATGACCCGGCGGCCGCGTCGGCGACGCCTTGCCGGTAGAGCGCGACCAGATCCGACTGACGCATGCCGGCCGCTGCATGCTGCTGCAGCCGCGACAGGCCGGCCTCCGACAGAAAGATGCCCTGCTGCAGGAGGTCGATCTCGCTCTGCGACTTGATCGCCCGCAGCCTGTCGAGGACCGGCGAACCGTTGACGATGGTAGAGGTCGGCAGCATCGCCTGCATCGCCGAAAAATTGCTGGCCGAGACAAAATCCAGGTCGATGCCGAGCGTCGCACGCTCCAGCCCGAATTCGGCTAGGATCATCTTCAGCTCGCGTACGGAGCGGGCAAGCTCGAAGGTCGCCGGACGTGAAAAACCGGGCGCGTGGCCAACCAGGCCGGCCTCGATGCGCTCCGCAACGGGACGGCCGGACGTCGCTGGCTCAAGTGACGCGGATTCGATCCAGATCGGATGCGTGCGCAGGACGGCGTCCGGCGCCGCCCGGAGCTGGGCAGCCTGGAAATCCGCCGCCACGACGCCGATCGGCAGGTCGATTCGCTTGGGGATGACCACGAAACCGGCGCCGGCCCGCCGGAACAGCCCGGCTGGACCGATCCAGGCGCCGGTGGCATATTGGAACGCCTCGGGCTCGCAAAGCACCAATGCCTCGATATCGGTGCGCTGCATCAGGTCTGTTGCGCGTTCTCGGTCGACAAAGCCGGTCATGGGTTCCCTCATCTGCGCGACGCCGAAGCGGAGGGTGGCGGACGTCTATGGTGACGATAGCGGCCAATTGGTGCACTCTCGCCATAATTCCACTGTCACCTCAATTCGTAAATCTATTTATTGCGAATATAATTCGATGCTAAATCCCATTGTCTTTCAAATTCTTCCTTTGCTATCTCCGCCGCATCAAACCCCTGTAGCGCATTGATTTCATCTATTGCCTCAAATTTTTCCGGTGATAGTCCCGATTCTTTTGTCTGCATGCCATAGCTAGCCATCTCGATGGTGGAGTCTGGGTATATCTCGATTTTTTTGCTCTCAAAGTCGTCGTCATCTACTTCGTGAAACGTCGTAACAGGAACATCATCCTGATTTAAATTAGACATCACCTTTAAGTATCGCATTAATTCTCTCCAAAACCTATCAAGCGGCCTGCAATACTGAGATCTGTAATGCTTCGCATTTAGAAAAACATGCTCCGTACCTGTTGAATGGGCAATCCATCTATGTCTATGGCAACGAAATTTGTAAATTTACTAGCCTGACGTGATAGGCTGGCGACCCCCCTCAACTGTACCCGTTGCTCCCCCGGCCGCGCCAGCAACAAAAGCATTTTTTTGCGACTTCTTATCGCGCGGATCGATGGCAAAGTTACGGTTTTTCTGAGCTTCCGCCTCGCGGGCTTTGCTCGCTGCCTGCGCCTCTTTACTAGCGCCTTCGCCTCCAACGAGTTCTTTTCCGGTAATGGCATCTACCCTGCGTCTCACCGCCATCGGCATGTCCATTTTGATCGCTCTTGTTGACTGGATCATTCTGGGCATACGCATATCGGTGACGCAATTCCGGACGGAAAACCGTTTCACACTTTTCCTGGAATTACTCCAAGCGTAGCTTCAGCGCCGCTGTGGAGCAGCTTTCTTCGGGAAGCGCTGTTCACCGGTCAACCTAAGGGGCGCCCCTGACAGTTCGCATGCCAGGAACGAAAAAGGGCCGCGGCGAACCGCGGCCTTTCAACGACAAGTGTCTGCTTCGAGCCCTTATTCAGCTTCGTCGGAGGTGTCGTCGGCAGTATCGGCCGCCGCAGCCGCCTTTCTTGCCAGGAAGGCATCCAGCGCTGCCTGCAGGGACAGGGTGGCCTGCGGGGAGGCGGGGGTCGTCGCAACGACCGCCATCGCATGAGCAACTCCGGTCGTCGACTTATCCTTGGCCGCGGCTGAAGTGGCGGCTCCGTGTCCCTGCGATCCTGCCCCGGCCGAGTTTCCGCCGTTGCCGTTGCTGCCGCCATTGCCGTTGCCATTGCCATTGCCGCCGGGAGCAGCGAGGACCGGAGACGCGACGAATGCGAGAGCGGCTACCGTTGCGAATAGAGTGGTTCGCGTTTTCATAATTCCTCCTTCGAGTCGCCCTCCCGCCAGGATGGGGTCCAGATGAGAAACGTGAGGACTTTCCAAAGTGGACGCCCGCTATTTAACAAGCTTCGGTCAAATACAGCATTCTGCAAGACGGACCTTGGTCCGAGGACGACACGCAAAAGTCCTGAATTCTATCGACAGCGTACTTCGCGCGACCGCAGCGACCGGATTTTTGCTGCTGGCAGATGTCCAGCGCCGCTGCGGCGCAGTCTGCGTCGGCTGACATTCGGTTGCGATCGCTGCTCGGCATCGGCGAGATCATCTAAGTTGCAGGGATTGAGGAACATTCCACCCTTCGTGAAGTTGGGAACGCAGGCCCACTTTTGAGGTGCCAAATGTCTGATGCCGGCGGGCTTTTGGGAGGAAGCCATGATCCGCGTCACGCCTTCATTTCGTGTTTCGCGCCGCCGCGCATTGCAGTTTGGCCTGGGAGCCACGCTCGCTTCGGCCGCCCGCTTTGCCCCGATTTCCCGCGCCTATGCGCAGGATGAGGTCAAAGACGAAGACATTTTCCGGTTCGCTCTCAATCTCGAATATATGGAAGCCGAATATTACCTGCGCGGCACAACCGGAAAAGGGATTGACGACCCGGATGCTGGTCCCAAGGCCGGCGCTGTCGTCGGCGGCAAACAGGTTAGCTTTGACACGCCTGCCATCCGTCAATTCATGCAGGAAGTCGCGGAAAACGAACTGGCTCATGTCAGGTTCTATCGCAAGACGCTTGGAAGCGAAGCCGTCGACCGGCCGTCGATCGATTTCGATGCGGGCCGCGGTCGCCAAGGCCGCGGGGCTCGGGGCGGACTTCGATCCTTTCGGCAACCAGATGAACTTCGTGCTCGGCGGCATGCTGTTCGAGGACGTCGGCGTTACTGCCTATGCTGGCGCCGCGCCCCTTCTGAAGAACAAGGATTTCCAGGCCGCCGCCGCCGGCATCCTGGCCGTCGAGGCTTACCACATGGGAATGGCGCGATCGTCGCTTTACCGAATGGGCGAGGATGCCTGGAAGGCCGCCAATGCGGTTTCCGACGCCCGCGACAAGATCGATGGACCGGAGGACAAGGACCAAGGCATCCGAGTGGATGGTAAAGCCAATATCGTTCCATCGACCGCGGATGCGATCGCCTTCACGAGGACGCCGCAAGAAGTGCTTCGGATCGTCTATCTGACCGACCAAGCCGGCGTCAGCAAGGGCGGCTTCTACCCGAATGGGATGAACGGAACGCTCAAAAGCACCTGAGCGGACTGCGAATGAATCTGGCGGCAAATGAAGTTGCGCCGCGGTGCCTGGCGATTTGGCGCTGGTGGCGCGCGCAGAAACGAAAAAGGCCGGAAGGGGATCCGGCCTGTTCGCAACTGCTTGATTTCCCTTGAGAGAAATTGGAGCGGGTGAAGCGATTCGAACGCTCGACCCCAACCTTGGCAAGGTTGTGCTCTACCCCTGAGCTACACCCGCTCGCGCGGCTTTTGGGCCGCAAGCCGCGCCTATATGGCTGAAGAGCGCGGTGATTGCAACAGGGAATTCGCAGGCTTTTGCTTCGCCGGCAATGCGGACAAGCCGTCCTGCGAGACGCCGCAAGGCAATCACTCCCGCGCTGCGCGACGGGCTTGTCTTGGCCGCATCATTGGCCGTAAACGGCGTAAGCCGAACAAGCCGTTGGAAGCGGGCCATCAGAGAAGACCTATGCCGAAAACCGAAGCCGACCTTTTCGCCTTTCTTGCCGAACTCGGGATCGAGGTGTCGACGCGGCGGCATCCGCCGCTGTTCACGGTCGCCGATTCGCAGGCACTGCGTGGCGAGATCGCCGGCGGCCACACCAAGAACCTGTTCCTCAAGGACAAGAAGGACAATTTCTTCCTGGTCAGCGTCGGCGAGGAGGCGATCGTCGATCTCAAGCAGATCCACCATCTGATCGGCGCCGCCGGCCGAGTGTCTTTCGGCCGGCCGGAGATGCTGATGGAGCTTCTCGGGATCGTCCCGGGCGCAGTCACCGTTTTCGGGCTGATCAACGACACAGAGCAAAGGGTCAAGGTCGTTCTCGATGAGGATCTGATGAGCCATGCCGTGGTCAATGCCCACCCGCTGACCAATGAGGCGACGACTTCCATCGCGGCCGCGGACCTGGTCAAATTCGTCGAGGCAACCGGACATGATGCTGTTATCTTGAAAGTCTCGGCATGATCGCCACATGGGTGACTGAAACCGGGTTCTGAAGAAGAATGTTGCGCCTGTCCCTTGGCCGGCGGCGCAACCGAAAGGGCGACGAGATGAGCGACAACAACCCCTTTGGCGGCCCATTTGGCAGCAATGGCGGTCAGTATGCCACCACCGTGCAATATGGCGGCACCGATGCCGCGCGTGAGAAGGTGGCGCTTGCAGAGGCGCCGGCCGATGTCATCAAGGACACGACGACCGCCGCTTTTGCCGCCGACGTGATCCAGGAATCGCGCCGCCAACCGGTGCTGGTCGATTTCTGGGCGCCATGGTGCGGCCCCTGCAAGCAATTGACCCCGCTGCTGGAAAAGGCGGTGAAAGCCGCCGGCGGCAAGGTCAAGCTGGTCAAGATGAACATCGACGACCATCCTTCGATTGCCGGCCAGCTCGGCATCCAGTCGATTCCGGCGGTCATTGCCTTCAAAGACGGCCAGCCGGTCGACGGCTTCATGGGCGCCATTCCCGAGAGCCAGATCACGCAATTCATCCAGAAGGTCGGCGGCAAGGATGGTGGTGCGCCGCAAGTGGCCGAAGCGCTGGCCGCGGCCGCAGAAGCGCGCGACGCCGGTGATGTGCAGACTGCGGCCGACATTTACGATGCCATCCTGGAACAGGCGCCGGAGACGATCGAGGCGATCGCCGGGCTGGGCGATCTGCTGTTCGAGGCCGGCGATGCCGACGGTGCCGAGGCGGTTCTTGCACGGGCGCCGGAAGCAAAGAAGGATGCGCCCCAGCTCGCCGCGCTGCGCGCCAAGATGGCGCTCGCCGCGCAAGCCGCGGCACTCGGCAATCCGGCGGAACTGGAACGGCGGCTGGCCGAAAATCCTGGCGATCACCAGGCGCGGTTCGAGCTTGCCATGATCCAGAATGCCAAGGGCGATCGCACGGCGGCGGCCGACAATCTGCTGGCGATCATCAAGGCCGACCGCTCGTGGAACGATGACGGCGCCAGAACCCAGTTGCTGCAGCTTTTTGAGGCATGGGGCATGACCGACGAGGCAACGCTGTCGGCACGGCGCAAACTGTCGTCGCTGCTGTTTTCCTGAGCCGGCGCAGACTGTTTTGTCGCGCGGGCTTGCGGTCGGCGGCGGCTGCGCCAGATTAGGTTTTCGGACGGCATTCGATCTCGGGTTTCCAGTGTCGCGCCGTGTGCCGGCCGGGAGGAGACGGATTTGGTGCGCTTCCTGACGAAGCGATCGGAGGATTGAGGTGCAGGCGGGAAACGCGCATTACCGGCTCGCTGCGGATCTGCCGTCGACCATGCCGATTTTTCCGCTTGAGGGCGCATTGCTGCTGCCGGGAGGCCGCATGCCGCTCAACATCTTCGAGCCGCGCTATCTGCAGATGGTCGACGAGGCGATCGCCGGGCCGCGGCTGATCGGTATGATCCAGCCCAGCCTCGACGGTGCGCTGCGTCTCGACGGCGAGCCGGAGCTCTGCAATGTCGGCTGCGCCGGGCGCATCATTGCGCTGTCCGAGAGCGGCGACGGCCGTTACCTGATTTCGCTGCAAGGCGTGTGCCGGTTCCGCATTGTCCAGGAACTCACCGTCAAGACGCCGTTTCGCCAGTGCCGGTTGGCGCCCTTTCTCACCGACCTCGACGAGGAGCAGGCGGAAGCCGAAATCGACCGGCCGGCGCTGCTCAAAGCGTTTCGCGCCTATCTGCAGGCCAACGATCTGGAGGCCGACTGGGAAAGCGTCAGCCGCGCCGAAAACGCCATGCTGGTCAACGCGCTGTCGATGATGGCGCCCTACGGGCCGGCCGAGAAACAGGCGCTGCTCGAAGCGGCCGATCTGAGGGTGCGGGCCGAAACGCTGATCGCCATCACCGAAATAGCGCTGGCGCGCGACAATGAGGATTTTGGTTCGAGTTTGCAGTAGGTTGAGTGGAAGGATACAGGGCAATCGCTTTAGACCAATAGCTGAGCGTTTGCGCCGCCCCTTATCTGCCTGCCGGCATCTTCTCCCCGTGCAGGACGGGGAAAAGGGGCTGGCTGCAACGCTGGCGATCCCCCTCTCCCCGTTCTTCACGGGGAGAGGGTAAAGGTGAGGGGCGGCACCGACGCCCGGCGGGTGAGGGACGAGTTCGAACCTGAAGCAATTTGCCCTAGAGAAGGACGGATCGAATGGCGGATGGGCGTGACGGAAAGAACGCCAAGGTCGACCCCAAGCTGCTGGAATTGCTGGCCTGCCCGCTGACCAAGGGGCCGCTTGCTTGGGATCCGGAGCGCGGCGAGCTTATCTCGCGGGTGGCAAAGCTTGCCTATCCGGTGCGGGACGGCATTCCAATCATGCTGCCATCGGAGGCGCGCGTCATCGCCATAGACGATGCCATGCCGCCACCGCCGCGCCTGGGTGGCTCAGAATAAAGGCCGCTCTGCAGCGATCCTTCGCGCCCCCCTCTGTCCTGCTGGACATCTCCCCCACAAGGGGGGAGATTGGATGTCGCCTCGGCTTTCGCCAATCTCCAATGCTGAAAGAGGGCGGGACGACGAAGCTGCCGATCTCCCCCCCTTGTGGGGGAGATGCCCGGCAGGGTAGAGGGGGGCGCTGTCCCGCCGACATTTCGCAAGAGCCGCAGCGCCATGCTCTATTGAAAATTGCGCCCCTTGGGCATGACCCCTTCCGCCTTCCCCGATAACGTCGCGACATCCTGCCGGTCGTTTTGCACGACATGTGCGTCGGACTTTTCCTCAAGCAGCACGGACAGCCACGGCGTTAGGTCCTCGACCTTCTCGGCGACGATATGGATGACGTCCGATTCCGATTGCAGCTTGCCGGTGACGCGGATGAGACGCGCGCCCATGACAATGGGACGGAAGCGGTTGAAGGTTCTTTCCCAGAAAATGATATTGGCGACCGCGTTCTCGTCCTCCAGCGTCAGGAAAATCGCCTTGCCATTGCCCGGCCGCTGCCGCACCAGCACGAGGCCGGCGACCGAAACGCGGCGGCCGTCCCGCACCTGGCCGAGCCGTGCATTGGGCGTGACGCCGGAACGATCCAGCCTTTGACGCAGGAAGGCGACCGGGTGCGCCTTCAGCGACAGGCCGAGCGAGCGGTAGTCGTGGACGACATGCTCGCCGAGCGGCATTGTCGGGAGCCTGGTTGCAGGCTCAAGATCGCGCAAGCGGATCGCCGGCTGGTCGAACAGCGGCAGCCTTTCGGCGGCACTCTTGCCGTCGAGCGCGCGGACCGCCCATAGAGCGTCGCGGCGGTTCAATCCAAGCGAGCGGAAAGCATCGGCCTGCGCCAGTTTCTCGATCTCGTCGACGTTGAGGCCCGAGCGCAGCCAGACGTCACGCACGGATGCGTAGCCGTCGCCGCGTCTCAGCACAAAGGTCTCCATGCGCTCCTTCGACAGGCCCTTGACCTGGCGAAAACCAAGCCTGACCGCATGGCTGGTCCGTATGACGCCGCGCATCTGGGCATGGCGGTCGAGGATGCGGGCCGGGTCGAAAGGCGATTTCTCCAATGCGCAATCCCAACCGGAAAAGTTGACGTCGACCTCGCGGATTTCGACGCCATGATCATGCGCGTCGCGGACAAGCTGAGCCGGCTGGTAAAAACCCATCGGCTGGGAATTCAGGATCGCGGCGCAGAACACGTCGGGATAGAAGGTCTTGAACCAGCAGGAGGCATAGACCAGCAGGGCGAAGGAGGCGGCATGGCTTTCGGGAAAGCCGTATTCGCCAAAGCCTTCGATCTGCTTGAAGCAGCGCTCGGCGAAGTCCCTTTCGTAGCCCTTGGCGACCATGCCGTCGACCATTCTCTTGCGGTAATTGCCGATCGTGCCGGTGCGCTTGAACGTCGCCATGGCGCGGCGCAACTCATCGGCCTCGCCCGGCCTGAAGCCGCCGGCGACGATGGCAATCTTCATCGCCTGCTCCTGGAACAGCGGCACGCCCAGCGTCCTGCCGAGTATTTCTTCCAGTTCCGGCTTTGGGTATTCGGGCTTTTCCTTGCCCTGGCGGCGGCGCAGATAGGGGTGGACCATGTCGCCCTGGATTGGACCGGGTCGCACGATCGCCACCTCGATGACGAGATCGTAAAAATTTTTCGGCCGCAGCCGCGGCAGCATCGACATCTGGGCGCGGGATTCGATCTGGAAGACGCCGATCGTGTCGGCACGGCAGATCATGTCGTAGACATGTTTGTCCTCGGCAGGGAGGGTGGCCAACACATAGGGTTGGCCATACTCGTCCCGCGCCTCCGGATAATGATCCTGGAGCAGCGTGAAGGCGCGCTGCAGGCAGGTCAACATGCCGAGCGCGAGAACGTCGACTTTAAGGATTTTCACCGCGTCGAGGTCGTCCTTGTCCCACTCGACCATCTTGCGCTCGTCCATCGCCGTCTTGACGATGGGCACGATCTCGTCGAGCCGGTCCCGGGTGATGACGAAACCGCCGACATGCTGCGACAAATGACGGGGAAAGCCCATGATCTCGTTGGCGCATTCGATCACATGCCTTGTCGATGGATCGGTCTGATCGAGGCCGCCGGCTTTTGTTTCCTTTTCACCGAGTTCCGAGGTCGACCAGCCCCATATCGAGCTGGACAACGCGCTCCGGACGTCATCCGACAGGCCCATCGCCTTCGCCACTTCGCGCATAGCCGAGCGGCCCCGGTAGCTGACGACGGCAGCGGCCAGTGCGGTGCGCTTGGCGCTGTATTTGGAATAGATGTACTGGATGACCTCCTCGCGCTTTTCATGCTCGAAATCGACGTCGATGTCGGGCGGTTCGTTTCTTTCCTCGGAAATGAAGCGCTCGAAAAGCGTAGCGATCCTCTCGGGTCCCACCTCGGTGATGCCGATGCAATAGCAGACCACCGAGTTAGCCGCGGAGCCGCGCCCCTGGCAGAGTATGTTCTGGCTGCGGGCGAATTTGACGATATCGTAGACGGTCAGAAAATAGCGCGCATAGTTCAGGCGCTCGATCAAGGCGAGCTCCTCCTCGATGCGCTGCGTCACAGAAGCGGGCACGCCTGAGGGGTAGCGGATGACCGCTCCCTCCCTGGCCAGCCTTTCCAGCTCGGCCTGCGGCCCGAGGCCCGATTCCGTCGGCTCGTCGGGATAGTTGTATTGCAGGTCGCTGAGCGAGAAGCTCAGTTCCCCGGCAAAGCGCAGCGTTTCCGCCAGCGCTCGCGGGTGCCGGCGGAAAAGCCGCGCCATCTCCATTGGCGGCTTCAAATGACGTTCGGCATTGGCGTTCAGTTCCAGCCCCACCTCGGCGACGGGCATATTGAGGCGGATCGCCGTCAGCACGTCCTGCAGCGGGCGCCGCTCCGACGTATGGTAGAGAACGTCGTTGGTCGCCATCAAGGGGATGCCGGCCAGCTCGGCCATTGCCGCCGCCTGCTCGACCCGAAAGCGGTCGTTGCCGCGGTAATCCGGCGAAACCGCAAGCCGCAGGGTTTCTCCGAAGCGATCCCTGAGCCGGCTAAGCAAGTCGAAGCCATCCGCACCCGTCGATAGATCCGGCAGGATGGCTAGCGACAAGAGATCGCCCCATTCGAGAAGATCGCTCTGTTTGAGGAGCGTTGCCCCTTTTTCGTTTTCGTCGCGCAAATTGGCTTGCGTCAGCATGCGGCAGAGATGGCCCCAGCCCTTGCGGTTTTGCGGATAGGCGAGGATGTCCGGCGTGCCGTCGCAAAAAACCAGACGGCAGCCGGGATGATAGGAAAAACCCTCCACCTTGGCCTGCTGCCAGGCACGCACGACGCCCGCCACCGTGTTGCGGTCGGCGAGGCCGATCGCCGAAAATCCCAGGAACTTTGCCGCGACCACCAGTTCCTCCGGTTTCGAGGCGCCGCGCAGGAACGAGAAGTTCGACTGGATGCCGAATTCGGCATAGGGAATGGCCGTCAGCGCATTCATGCAAAGATCCCATGCATGAACCAGCGCGGCGGGACTTGAGAGGCGCCGTAGAGGCCCTGGCGGTAGAGCCAGTAACGGCGGCCGTCGGCATCCTCGATGCGGAAATAATCCCGGGTCGGCGCATCGTGCTGTCCCGCCGCCTCTCGCCACCATTCAGGCGCGATGCGCTCCGGCCCTTCGGCGCGCGCGACACGGTAGAGCGCGCGGCGCCAGCGGAAGTTCAAAGGCGGACCTTCCGGCATTTCGGTGGCCGGCACCTCGATCGGTTCGGGCGAACGGAAAAGCCGGATCGGCCGTTCCGGCTGGAAGACAGTCGTGGGGACGTCCTTCGCCTTGCCCGGCTGCTTCGGCGGCGAAGTTCTTTGCGGCGCTTCCGCGAAGGGAATGGTGGCGACGGCGCGCTCCGGCAGATGGCTCTCGACGGCGACCGGTTTTAAGACCGCGCCTTCACCGAGCCGGGCGCGAATGCGGTCGGCAAAAAGCGCGATATCGGCGCCGTCGTCGCTCGTTTCGCCGGCAAGGTCGGCCTGCTGCATGTCGAAGGCGGCGGCGGTCAGCACCGAGAGGCGCACGAGATCGAAGCCATAGCCGGCGTCGATATCCTGTTCGAGCGCGGCAAGCCTTTCGTGGAACAATTTCTGGATCAGCAGCGGCTCGCGCAAGGGCCGCGAGGTGCCGACGGCGATGCGGCTGACGCCGCCATCGACACGAAAGAGCAGCAGCGCCAGCCGCCTTGCGCCCTCGCCGCGGCGTTCGAGATCCCTCTTCAACGTTGCCGCCAGCATGCCTGTCAGCCGCTCGATGTCCTCGGTCAGCATGATCGGCTCGGCAAGATGGCGTTCGACCGAAAGCGGTGCGACCGGCAGGCGCGGCGACACCGCCTCGTCGAGGCGGCCGAGCGCCTGGTCGAGGCGCAAAAGCAGCGATGCGCCGAAGCGGCGGGCAAGCGGCGCGCGCGGTGCTGCCATGACGGCGCCCGCCGTGCGCAGGCCGACGCTTTCAAGGCTGGCGCGGACCTCCGGGTCGATGCGCAGCGCCGCCAGCGGCAACGGCGCGAGAAGCGCTTCCTCCTCGCCATCGGCGACGATGCGGTCGCCGGAAAACCGCGCCGCCGCCCAGGCAGCACCTGGTGTGGCGGCAAGCCCGGCGCGGACATCGAAGCCCTGATGGAAAAAGCGCGACAGGATGTCGTCCAGCATCGAGCGTTCGCCGCCGAAAAGATGGGTGCAGCCGGTGACGTCGAGATAGAGGCCATCGGTTCCATCGAGCGCCACCAGCGGCGTGTAGCGGTCGCACCAGTCGGCGAGGCCTTCGAGCAGGCGCCGGTCGGCCTCCGGATCGGCCTCCACTATGTCGATCGACGGATGCATGGCGCGTGCGTCGGCTATGCCCATGCCGCGCTTCAGATTGAGCGCCTCAGCCCGTTCGTCGAGGGCGGCGATGCGCTGGGCGTTCCTGTCGCGATGGCTGATCACCAGCGGCAGGTGATCCGACGGCCGGGAACGCCAGGACCGCCCCAGACGCTGCCGCAGGATCCTCTCGGCGGCGAGATGCGGAAACCACAGGGACAGGATTCTTTGCCCATTCCTGAGCTCTTCCTTGCTCGCCCCGTCTTTCTTCGAATAGGCGTTCATCGGGGTTCCACTCCAGTGTGAATTGTCCGGGCAAGGCCGTGCGGCTCTTGCCGATGGTAACGGTGAAGGCGGGTCGGCCGATCGAGCCGGCGAGCGGCCCGGCGATTGTCTCGCGCGCTGCCGCGGGTGCCGCCGACAGGACGAGGCGGACGGGCGCTGCCGTCGGCTCGGGCTCGCCGGCCTGGCGCAGCAGGAACAGCGGCCGGCCCGCACTCTGCGCCCGGGCGTGCAGCCGCCGCGTCGCGGTGAGGTCAAGCCGCTGCGGGTTGCCGCGGATTTCGAGGATGACCGCGGCAAGCGCCGTCATCCGGGCAGCCTCCTCGGCGACCCACAACGCATCGAGGAGCCTTGGCGCCTCGGAAAACAGCAATTGCTCCGGCTCGATGCCGAAGAAGGCGTGAAGCCCCCTGGCGTAGGGGAAGCCGGCCTCGCGGAAAATCTCTGATGTGCCGATCCACAGCACCGGCAATCGCGGTCCCTGGCTGAGGATCAGGCTGACGAGCGACAGGACAAAGCCGGCGACGGCCCCGGCATCGCGGGTCGCGGCACTATGAAACTCGCTCAGCGCCGCCTTTGGCAGGCCGCCGCTGAGCGCAGCATCGAGGCGCTCGGCACCGGTGCGCAAAAACGCATCCTGCGAAGCCACGGCGAGGCCGCGCCGGACAATAGTTAGATTCCGAGGGGGCGTCAGATCCCGAGGGAATGTCAGAGTCTGGGGGCTGACATCCGCATCAAACGACGAACCGGCCGGCGCCTCCAGGCGCTCGGGCAAGGTCCCTTCGATCTTCGCGATCTGGCGGCGCAGGGCAAAAACAGTCTCCCGCGCCACGGCGCTTGTCGCCATGACGGTCAGCTTCCACTCACAATTGTTCCTGTTATGTTCCTATAGATTCCAGAGGGCGGCCAAAGAGTCAAGCGGAGTCATGGGGAATTTATTCCTGTAGTGGGAACATGACACGGGCGCTCCAGCCCGGCCATTTGCCGAGTCCGGCCTGAAAGCCTATATGCCGGGATCAAAGGACAACGCATGGCTCGCATCTACCAAACCCGCATCTGGCACGACCAGCTTTCGCCGTCGATGGAGGAAATGGAGTTCCTGGCGCTGGAGGCTTATGCCCATCTGCCGGAGGAATTTCGCAAGCTGACCGGCGAGATCGTCATCCAGATCGCCGAATTCCCGACCGACGAGATCATGGACGACCTGTCGCTGGAAACGCCGTTCGACCTGCTCGGCCTGTTCGAGGGGCGCGGCATCGCCGAGCGCTGGAATCCGCAGACCGGCGAGGGGCCGAACCGCATCACGCTCTACCGTCGCGCTATCCTCGACTACTGGGCCGAGAACGAGGAAACGCTGGGCGACATCGTCACCCATGTGCTGATCCACGAGATCGGCCACCATTTCGGCCTGTCGGACGATGATATGGAGAAGATCGAGGAAGCGGCTGAATAGGGGGCATCAAATGGGCATGACGATCGGCCAATTCGACCGGCCGGTCCGTTAGAGACGATCAATTGTCGATGTTGACGCCGCCCCTCATTGCCCTGCCGGGCATTTCTCCCCGTATAGTGACGGGGAGAAAGAAGCTGGCCGCAGCCTCGGCGCTGTTCTACAACGTTGGTGATTGGCGAAATCGCCGATGAGAGCACCCCTCTCCCCGTCACTATACGGGGAGAGGATGCCGGTAGGCAGGTAAGGGGCGGCGCCAACGGCCTGGAACGGGCGATGGGCAAACTCAACCTGAAGCTAGGGCAGTGGGCCATAGCGCCCACAGGATAGAGCCGAACCCTACCAGTCGCTGAGCTTGGTGTCGGGGCCGTATTCCTGGCCCTCGATGTCCTTCACCACGGCCTGGCCGCAGCGCATGGTCTTGGCTTCCTTGTCATAGGCATAGGTCGGCGAGCCGAACAGGTGCCAGCCCTTGTTCAGCGCCGCCGTCACCTTGTGGCAGAAGCTGGCATCGTCCGGGCCGGACAAAAAGCGGTAGAGTTTCATTTTTCATTCCTGTCGTAAGTGCCAATCATGCCCCGATGACGGCGGCCTTCGCCAGCAGTTTTTCGGCCTGCGCCAAATGCAGCCGTTCGACCATTTTTCCGTTCAGCGCAATCACCGCCTTGCCGGCATTTCCGGCAAGCGCGAAGGCTTCCTTGACCGCGCGTGCCTCGGCCATCGCTTCAGGCGACGGCGCAAAGGCGCGGTTCGCGGCCTCGATCTGGGCCGGATGGATCAGCGACTTGCCGTCGAAGCCCATGGCGGCCGCTTCCGTGCACTCGCGCGCAAACCCGTCCATTTCGCGAAAATCATTGAAGACACCGTCCAGCAGGTCGAGGCCGCCGGCGCGCGCCGCCAGCACCATCTGCATCAGCCACGGCACGAGATAGCGCCGGTCGGGCGTGGCGAGTATGCCGGTGTCCTTGACCAGGTCATTCGTTCCGGCAACGAAACAGACCAAACGGGAGGCCGGATCGCGGCCGAGCTCGGCGATCGGCCCGATGTTGAGCAGCGCCTTGGGCGTCTCGATCATCGCCCATAGCTTGACCTCGTCCGGCGCAAAATTGTCGTCGAGCACGTCGCCGGCCTCGAGGATGTCGCGCGGCGTGTCGACCTTGGGCAGCAAGATGGCGTCGGGCTGGCATTTTGCCGCGGCCAGCAGATCGTCGGCGCCCCATTCGCTCGACAGCGCATTGATGCGCACGACCATCTCGCAACGCCGGCTGGAACGGCCGGCGAAAATCGCCGCGAGTTTTTCTCGCGCGGAAAGTTTATCGGCCGAGGCGACGGCGTCCTCGAGATCGATGACGACGGCATCGCAGGCCAGCGACGGGATCTTGGCCAACGCCTTGTCGTTCGAGGCCGGGACGTAAAGCACCGAGCGGCGCGGGCGGTAGCTTTCGGTGGTCATCTCCGATCTATGCCGCCTGCAGCCGGCCGAGGCAAGCCGTGCATAAAAACTGCACGCAATTTCGGAAAATCTCCTCGTCTCCGCCCCGCCGGACACATGTCGACCTGGCAAAAAGCGGCATGCAAGAGCGCGAGAAACTTCGTTGGTCCCTGCCATACCGGCTTCGCAGCGAGGGCTGGTGGCTCGTCGATCCGCCCTCGGCTTCGGCAAGCCTCCTCCCCTTCGTCCGCAAAGCCCTGCCCAGATATTCCGGCCGCATCAAAGTCGCCGAGAAGGCCCGATCATGACAGCGTTCCTCACGGCAGCGCCGAGCTATTGCAGCCGCTTCGGCGTTGCCGTCCTGCTCGTCGCACTGGCCGATTTTTCCCTCTATGGCCAACCGGCCGGCATCACGCTTTTCCTGTTCGGCGTTGCGATTGCCGCAGCGAGCATGGCTGTCCATCCTCTCGGGGTCTTCAGCGATGGCAGGTTCTGGTTCAAGCCCGTTGTCCTGCTTGTGGCCCTGCTGCCGCTCGTAGAAAATGTCAGTGCTTTGTCCGTTTCCATCGCGCTGGCGGCGCTAGCCATCTTCGCGCTTTCGCTGGGAGGGCGATTGCGGCATGGGCTTGCCCGCATTGCCGGCCAACTCGCGTTTTTCCTGCTCGCAACGCCCTTTCGGTTCGTCCAGGATTTCTTCTGCTGGCGCAAAGCGGCACAGCGGCTCGGCAAAGGCCGCATCCGTTTCGCGACGATCGCCGTCTGGGTCATGCCGCTGACGCTCGGCGCAGTGTTTCTCGCGCTGTTCGGCGCCGCCAATCCGATCATCGAATATTGGTTCTCGCTGATTGATCTCTTCGCCCTGCTCAACCTCATCCAGTTGCCGCGTCTCGCCTTCTGGCTGTTCGTGCTCGTCGGCGTCTGGGCTTTTCTGCGGCCGCGCCTGCCGCGCTTTCTCCGGCGTATTCCCCGCATGGCACTGCCTGCCGGCGCATCGCTGACGCCAACCACCAGGACCACCACAGCCATCGAAGACATCGTCTTCGGCAAAGCCGCCATCCTTCGCGCGCTCGTCGTCTTCAACATCCTGTTCGCCGTGCAGAGCGTACTCGACGCCACCTATCTGTGGGGCGGCATCGCGCTTCCCGACGGGCTGACCTATGCCGCCTACGCGCATCGCGGCGCCTACCCGCTGATCGTCACGGCGCTGTTGGCCGCCGGCTTCGTGCTGGCGGCGCTGCGGCCGGGAAGTGCGACCTCCGGCGATCCGCTCATCCGCCAGCTGGTCTATGTCTGGGTGGCGCAGAACATCGTTCTCGTCATCTCGTCGATCCTGCGGCTCGATCTCTATATCGGCATCTATGCGCTGACCTATTGGCGTGTCGCCGCCTTCGTCTGGATGGGGCTGGTGGCGGCGGGCCTTGTTCTGATCATCGCCCGCATAGCACTCGGAAAATCCAACGAATGGCTGCTTTCCGCCAATCTTCTGACGCTATCGGCGACGCTCTATGCCTGCTCGTTCATCAACTTTGCAGCACTGATCGCCAATTACAATGTCGAGCATTCCTTCGAAATGACCGGCCAGGGCACCCAGCTCGACGTCTGGTATCTGCGCTCGCTCGGCTCCGGCGCCTTGCCGGCGCTCGATCGCTTCGTCCAGCACCAGAGCAGGACGGTTTCCGCCGGTGATCCGTGCACTCGCGAACTCGCCGGCTGGTATGCACAGGACGAAGCACGCTTCCGCGCCGGCCAGGAAAACTGGCGCGCCTGGAGCTTTCGTGACTGGCGGCTCAACCGCACCCTCGACAGGCGTGGCCCGTTCGTGGTTCCTCCGATGTCCGAACCCTTCATGCCGGGCAGCTGATTTGATGCCGCATAACATCCTTGTCGCCGACGACGATCCGCATATCCGCGAAATCATCTGCTTCGCGCTTGAAAAGGCCGGCATGAAAACGGTGGCGGTGCCGGACGGCGGCGCTGCCCTGCGAGCGATCGAATGCCGCGCGCCCGATCTCGTCGTGCTCGACATCGGCATGCCGGAAATGGACGGGCTGGAAGTGTGCCGGCGGCTTCGCCACACATCCGACGTGCCGGTGCTGTTCCTGTCCGCGCGGGATGAAGAGATCGACCGCATCCTCGGGCTGGAAATGGGCGGCGACGACTATGTCACCAAGCCGTTCAGCCCGCGCGAGCTGGTCGCCCGCGTCAACGTCATCCTGCGCCGCGCCCGGCCTGCGCCCGAACCAGCCGACGATCGGCAATTCTCGCATGGCAGACTGGCCTTGGTGCCGGCAAGCCATTCAGCCAGCTTCGACGGCAAGCCGCTGGTGCTGACAGGCATCGAATTCGCGATCCTGAAAGGGTTTTTGGCGCGGCCGGCGCATGTGCTCGGCCGCGACATGGTGATGGCCAATGCCTATGCCGCCAACATCCACGTCGCCGACCGCACCGTCGACAGCCATATCCGCAATATCCGCGCCAAGCTGGTGGCGGTCGGCTGCGTCGATGCGATCGAGACCGTGCATGGCGTCGGCTTCCGGCTCGGCCGATGCGGGGGGTGATCCCGCAGAAATGGCGGCCTCACCTCGCCACGGTCGTCATCGCCATCCTGATCATGGTGATGGCGCTGCCGCTGGCCGGCCTGTTTTTCTTCCGGCTCTACGAGAACCAGCTGATCCGCCAGACCGAGGCCGAGCTGATCGCGCAAGGTGCAGCCCTTGCCGCGATCTATGCGCAACAGGTCCGTGGCGCCGGTCTTGCCCCGGAAAAGCTCGGCGCACCCATGCCTTCACCCGGTGCCAGCGATCGGGCTTCTCCCTACCAGCCGATCGAACCGCGCCTCGACCTTGCGTCCGACAGGATCCTGCCGACCCGGCCCGCGGCCACTGCGGCCAGCGTCGATCCTGCCTTCGCAGCGATCGGCGCACGCCTTTCGGGCATTCTTGCCGAGACGCAGAAAACCACGCTGGCCGGGTTTAGGCTGCTCGACCCCGGAGGCGTGGTCATTGCCGGCCGTGAGGAGGCCGGCCTGTCGCTCGCCGCTGTCGACGAGATTCGCGCAGCGCTTGCCGGCCGTTATGCCAGCGCGCTCAGGCTGCGGGTTCCCGACCAGCCGTCGCCGCCGCTCTATTCGGTCAGCCGCGGCACCAAGGTTCGCGTCTTCGTCGCCATACCGGTTGCGGTCTCCGGCAAGGTCGCCGGCGTGGTCTATCTGTCGCGGACGCCGAACAACATCGTCAAGCATCTCCATGGCGAGCGCGGCAAGGTGGCGCTGGCGGCAATCGCCATCCTTGGCGGCACGCTGCTCATCGGGCTTGTTTTCCTGCGCACCGTCAGCCGGCCGATCTATGCGCTGATCGAGCGCACGAAGCGCATCGCCGCCGGCGACCGTGAGGCGATCAGGCCGCTCGATCACCACGGCACGCGCGAGATGGCTGCGCTCTCCGCCGCCTTCCTAGACATGGCCGAAAAGCTGCACGCACGCTCCGACGGCATCCAGACCTTCGCCACCCACGTCTCCCACGAACTCAAATCGCCGCTGACGGCGATCCAGGGAGCCGCCGAACTGCTGCGCGATTCGGGCGGCGCGATGGACGAGGCCGAGCGGCGGCGCTTTTCCAACAACATCGTCACCGATGCCGGCCGGCTTAACCTCCTGGTTCGCCGCTTGCTCGACCTGGCGCGCGCCGAAAATCTCGAGCCCAGCGGCGAAAGCACGTCGCTCACTGCTGCGCTGGCGCTTCTCCCGGCCGACGACAGGCTGGCGGTGCGCCTCGAGGCGGGCGCCGAGATCGGTCTGCGCATGTCGGCCGAAAACGCCGCGATCGTGCTGGCCAATCTCATCGACAATTCGGCGCGGCACGGCGCGACGCTGGTTTCGGTCACGGCAGCAAGCGCGGACGGCAAGGCCGCCATTCTGGTGGACGACGACGGCGCCGGCATTTCGCCCAGCAACCGGGCGCGCATCTTCGAGCCGTTCTTCACCACGCGGCGCGATTCCGGCGGCACCGGCATGGGCCTCGGCATCGTGCTGGCCCTCCTGAAAGCGCATGATGGCACGATCCGGCTGGTTGACTCGGCGAGCGGCACGCGCTTCGAGATCATCCTGCCGACGTGACTCGGCGATTCAGACCGGAAGGGCGAAAAAAGTGCGCTACGACATCGTCATCATCGGCGGAGCCATCGTCGGCTCCTCGATCGCCTATTACCTGCGCGAGGAAGGGTTTTCGGGCTCGATTGTGCTTATCGAGCGCGACCCGCAATTTTCCCATGCGGCGACCACGCTGTCCTGTGCCTCCATCCGCCAGCAGTTTTCGATCCCGGAAAACATCCGGCTGTCGCAGTTCACACTGAAACTGTTCCGGCGACTCAGGGAAGAGTTTGGCGCGGACGCCGATATCGGCTTTCGCGAAGGTGGTTATCTCATCCTTGCCGGCGAAAACGGGCTGCCGATTCTGCGGGCCAACCACGAGGCGCAGATGGCCGAGGGCGCGGACATCGTGCTCGAGGATGCGGAGGCGCTCGTCCGCCGGTTTCCCTGGCTGTCGGCCGAGGGCATCACTGCCGGGGCCTACGGCCGCAGCGGCGAAGGCTGGTTCGACGCGCACGCGATGCTGATGCTGTTCCGCAAGGCGCTACGGACGAAGAACATCGACTTCATCACAGCGTCGGTGACCGGTATTGAGCGGCGAGGCGAGCGCATCACCGGTGTGACTCTCGACAATGGCGAACGGCTCGAGGCCGGCACCGTCGTCAACGCCGCCGGGCCGAATGCCGGCAAGGTGGCCGCAATGGCCGGGCTGACACTGCCGGTGGAGCCGCGCAAGCGCAACGTCTTCGTCTTCGAGGCGCGCGAGAAATATGACGACATGCCGCTGCTGGTCGACCCGAGCGGCATCTATGTCCGGCCGGAAGGCTCGGTCTACATCACCGGCGGCGCCGAGCCGGAAGAGGGCGAAGGACCAGCCGACCCCGGCGATTTCGAGCCCGACTGGCCGCTGTTCGAGGAGGTGATCTGGCCGGTGCTGGCGACCCGCATTCCGGCCTTCGAGGCGATCAAGCCGACGCGGGCCTGGGTCGGCCATTACGACTACAACACGCTCGACCAGAACGCGGTGATCGGCCCGCATCCCGAGATCGGGAATTTCCTCTTCGCCAACGGTTTTTCCGGTCACGGCCTGCAGCAGGCGCCGGCGGTCGGCAAGGCGCTGGCCGAGCTTCTGGTGCATGGCGGCTATCGCACGGTGGATTGCTCGGCGTTTGGGTATAGCCGGGTCGCCGAAGGACGGGCGTTTCGGGAGTTGAACGTGATTTGAAGCGGGCAAGCCGCTCAGAAATAAGCCGTTCTGTCGAGTTCCCGCCCACCCCCTCTGGCCTGCCGGCAGCCGTCAGCGCTCACGGCCGAACCAGAATGCGTCCGGCATGCGCGTCATGCCGATGCGTTCATAAAAGCCGACGGCGTCGGGCATGGAAAGCAGGCTTATGGCAACGGAAGGCCCGAGTTGCCGGCGTGCCTCATCCATCAGGCCCTTGCCGATGCCCAGCCCTTGCGCCGATACGGAAACAGCGAGCTCGGAGATATAGCAGACCCAGGAAAAGTCGGTGACGCCGCGAGCGACACCAACCAGTGGCTTGCCAGGCGCATCGAGGCGCGCGGTCAACACCAGACCGGCACGGGCAAGCATCGCCCTCAAACGGGATTCGTCATCGACGGGGCGGTTCGCGCCGAGGCCGGATTCCACCAGAACGCGGCGGAACTCGGCTGTGCCGAGGCCCGGTTCGCTGGCGTAGAGGACCTTGGATCGTGTTGTCATGCCGACAAAAGTGCACCATGGGCCGGTGGTTTTGAAGCTGTTTTGTGCCGATCTTGTGTTTCGATGGACGACGAAGGTCCAAAAACAGCCGCCTTTTATTTGCCCGCGGCTTTGTGTAAACCGGGCGCAAGCAAATTCCCCGCAACGAGAAGAAGACGGGCAAGGACCATGGAAAAATTCACCAAGCTCACTGGCGTCGCCGCGCCGATGCCGATCGTCAATGTCGACACCGACATGATCATTCCCAAGGATTATCTCAAGACGATCAAGCGCACCGGGCTCGGCAGCGGGCTGTTCGCCGAAATGCGCTACAAGGACGACGGTTCGGAAAACCCGGACTTCGTGCTCAACAAGCCGGCCTACCGCAAGGCGCAGATCCTGGTCGCCGGCGACAATTTCGGCTGCGGCTCGAGCCGCGAGCATGCGCCGTGGGCGCTGCTCGATTTCGGCATACGCTGCGTCATCTCGACCTCGTTCGCCGACATTTTCTACAACAACTGCTTCAAGAACGGCATCCTGCCGATCACCGTCAGCCCGGAAGACCTGGAGAAGCTGATGGACGATGCCTCGCGCGGCTCCAACGCGACGCTGTCGATCGATCTCGAGGCCAAGGAAATCCGCGGGCCGGACGGCGGCGTGGTCAAGTTCGACCTCGATGAGTTCAAGCGCCACTGCCTGCTCAACGGGCTCGACGATATCGGCCTGACCATGGAGAAGGCCGGCGCCATCGCCTCGTTCGAGAAGAGGAATGCCGAGCTGCGGCCCTGGGCCTGAGCGGTACGATCTGAACGGGATAGCCCAGCCGCTGCAGGCCGGCTTGGTGGCGGAGGACAGTCATGACACGTTCGCTTGTTGCCGGCGCCTGCGCGCTGGCGTGGATTCTGATGCCGGTGGCTGGCGCGCATGCACAGACCGACATGGTGCTCGTGCCGGCTGACGATGCGTCCGGCGGGGCCGCCGACCAGGGCGCGTCGAGCAATGCGGCCCTAACCGACGATGACAGCCAAGGACCGATCCCGTTCGAGGGTGGGCAGCTGACCATCACCCAGCAGGAGGAGTATGGCGAGAAGGCGCTGGCCTATGACGGCAAGCCGCTGGCCAGCAATTACGACGTGTTCTTCGATAAGGTCGTCAAGGTCGGCGGGGTCAACGTGGCGCTGGTCGATGTCGGCGACGGCGGCAACCAGTGCGGCCCCGCCAAGGTGATCGTCTGGAAACCGGAAGGCGGTACCATCCAGAGCACCACGGTCGAGCAAGACGAATGCGGTGCGCCGCCGGCCGCGGTGTCCGACAGCGCCATCTATTTCGTACCCTATCTTTTGCCCGGCGATTCCAAGCCGGCGCTGCGATGGTCGCCGACGGACGGGCTGACGAATTCCGGCAATCTCACCTACATGCCGGAGCCGGGCACCGACTGGAAAGACATCGATCCATCGAAATACGACAACATCGTCGACGCCTTCCATAACGAAGCGGTCTACAGGCTGGCCGAGACGCTGCTCAGCAAGGATATGCCCGACATGGCAACCAGCCTGCTGGTCGGCGGCGGCACGGAGAAAACCGCGTCGGGCGCCTTTTTCGCCAGTGGCTGCGTGCCGCACGATTGCGGCGGCAATGACGGCTTCATGGCCGTCGACCCGGCCAAGCACAAGCTCTATTTCGCCCGGCGCGGCGACAAGCCAGAGCCGGACGCCTGGCCGGCGGTGAGTACCTGGCCGGCGGAGATCAAGGAAGCGCTGGACAAGGAACTGCGTTCGGCGAATTAGGCGCTTGGCGCGGCGATTGCCACCACGTCTTCGTCACCATGGACGATGATCCATACCCTGGCCTTCGCCAGGAAGGCGGCGGACCAGAATTCTGCACCGCCGAGTTTCTTCCCACCCCCCTCTGCCCCGGCAGGTGCTGTCCCGCCATCATCAATGGTTGCACAGCCCATCCACAGCGTCTGGCCCATGGCCTGATCGGCTCATTCCCTGCAAGATAGCCGCTACGATCGTGAGGAAGCCATGCGAAAACTGATCTCCACCGGCTCGCCCTTCGAGAAGACCGCCGGCTATTCGCGCGCGGTGGTGCAGGGCGACTGGTGTTTCGTGTCCGGAACGACCGGCTACGACTATGCGATCATGTCGATGCCGGAGACGGTCGAGGCGCAGACGCGCAATTGCCTGGCGACGATCGCCAAGGCGCTCGGGGATGGCGGCTTCGAGATGGCCGACGTGGTGCGGGCGCATTACTACATCACCGATGCGGCTTTCGTCGATGTGGTGTTCCCGATCCTCGGCGAGATCTTCGGCGAGATCAGGCCGGCGGCGACGATGATCGTGTGTCAGCTCAACAAGCCGGAGATGAAGATCGAGATCGAGGTGACGGCGCTGCGGCGTACGGTTGGAGCGCGGTCATGAAAGTCCGGCGTATTGTTGCCAACATCGAAACGCCTGACATCGCAGCGGGAAAACGCTTCTATCAGGATGTGCTTGGTCTCGACGTGCTCATGGACCACGGCTGGATCACGACCTACGGCTCGCAAGAAAAAATGAACGTCCAGGTCAGCTTTGCCGTCGAGGGCGGCTCCGGCACGCCGGTGCCTGACCTGTCGATCGAGGTCGACGATGTCGACGCTGCACTTGAAAGCATGAGGAAGGCCGGCTTCGCCGTCGAATACGGTCCGGCGGACGAGCCCTGGGGCGTGCGGCGCTTCTTCGTGCGCGACCCGTTCGGCAGGCTGGTCAACATCCTTTCGCATCTATAGGCGTTTTTGTCTTGAGCATGGGATTTTCCCAAAACCGGTTTCCACTTTTGGGTCCGATGCTCTGAACCGTAGGCTTGCGCGTCGGCCGCTTGGCGTTTAGCAAGGCCGCGTTCATGCGCTAAACGATTGGGACGGTTCTCATGGCTTCGAAAAATCTTCTCCTGCTTGCCGGCGACGGCATCGGCCCCGAGGCGATGGCCGAGGTGAAGAAGCTGATTTCCGCCATGAACGACAAGTTCGGCAGTGATTTCGTCACCGATGAGGGCCTTGTCGGCGGCTGCGCCTATGACGCGCATGGCGCGGCGATTTCCGATACCGACATGGCCAAGGCGATGGCCGCGGACGCGGTGCTGTTCGGCGCCGTCGGCGGGCCGAAATGGGATGCGGTGCCTTACGAGGTGCGCCCGGAGGCAGGTCTTTTGCGCCTGCGCAAGGACATGGAGCTGTTCGCCAATCTCAGACCCGCTATCTGCTATCCGGCGCTGGCGGCGTCCTCCTCGCTCAAGCAGGAAGTCGTCGAGGGCCTCGATATTCTCATCGTGCGCGAGCTCACCGGCGGTGTCTATTTCGGTGAGCCGAAGCAGATCATCGATCTCGGCAACGGCCAGAAGCGCGGCATCGACACCCAGGTCTACGATACGTTCGAAATCGAACGCATTTCGGGCGTTGCCTTCGAATTGGCACGCACGCGCAAGAACCACGTCACCTCGATGGAAAAGCGCAATGTGATGAAATCAGGCGTATTGTGGAACGAGGTCGTTACGCAAACCCACAAGGCGCGCTATGCCGACGTCAAGCTCGACCATATGCTCGCCGATGCCGGCGGCATGCAGCTGGTGCGCTGGCCCAAGCAGTTCGACGTCATCGTCACCGACAATCTGTTCGGCGACATGCTGTCCGACATCGCCGCCATGCTGACCGGCTCGATCGGCATGCTGCCTTCGGCCTCGCTCGGCGCCCCCGATGCCAGGACGAAAAAGCGCAAGGCGCTCTATGAGCCGGTGCACGGCTCGGCGCCCGATATATCAGGCAAGGGCATCGCCAACCCGATCGCCATGATCGCCTCCTTCGCCATGTGCATGCGCTATTCCTTCGGCATGGTGGCCGAAGCCGACCGCCTGGAAGGCGCGATCGCCGCCGTGCTCGACCAGGGCTTGCGCACCAGGGATATTTTGTCCGAGGGGATGACCGAGGTCGGCACCACCGAGATGGGCGACGCGATCATCGCCAAATTCCTGGGCTGAGCCTGTGGCGGTCGACGTCCGCTGGGCGACGACTGAGGATGCGGCGGCACTCCCGCGGTTAAATTTGGACACCCGCCGGCACCGGACCCCACTGGTTTTCGCGCGGCTGGGTCGGGATCAGCGCAAAGATCAGGATGATCACGGTGCCGAAGGTCGGGATCAGGAAAAGCAGGAAGAGCCAGCCGGTCAGGCCGATATCGTGCAGGCGACGCACGTTGAGGCCGAACCACGGCAGGGCTGTTGCCAGCAGGAAGAGGCCAAAGAGGCCGACCGTCACTGCCGGCAATTCACTGTTGTCGAGATTGCCCATGGCGTCGTCGGTGAAGACGCCGAGTCCTATCGCCACGATCAGCGCGATCGTCCAGAACAAGCAATAGCCCCAATATTCCTTGCGGCGGGCACGGCCGGCGAAGTTGAAATAATTCCCGGTCAGGCCCAGCCAGAAATAGCTCCACAGGCCGGTGGATCCGGCGGGACTGTTGTCAGCGGAGCGGCCGAAATGTTGCGGCTGACGTGCCGCGGGCGCATTGCCGGCCTGAGTTGGGGCGGCGGTTGCAGCGGGGGCGTCGGTGGGTGCACTGGCAGGTTGGGCGCGGATCGAAAAAACATCGCGTGCCCGTCCGCCAGCCGGCTCGAATTCGACGGGCGTGCCTCCGGCAACCGATGCTTCGCGGCGCAAGTCCTCTCGCGCGAAGCTGTAGCGGTTGCCGTCGGCTCCGGTAATGAAACCGAAGGCCTGGTCCTCGTCATAGTGAAGAACTTCGCCGCGCATGTCCTGCCACCCCATTGCCCCGCCCCAGACTGTGCAAAGTTGCGGCAGACCGCAAGGGGCCTGCGCGAAATGGAGGGTGCCGGCCATTTACCCCGGCCGTTTCTTCGATTTCTTGTGTTTCGCCGGTCCGCCTTCGAACTTCGCCTTGGCCGATTTCCCGGCCCAGGGCTTTGCCTCGAATGCCGGGCGCTGGTCGGCCGATGGAGCGCGCTTCTCGAATTTGGGCGCGTTTTGATCGAACGTGCGCTTGCCGCGATGCGGCTTCTTGTCGGGCCGTGGCTCCTGATAGCCGGCCCGCGACAAATCGGGCGTGCCGTCCAGTCGCCTGACCGCAATATTGCCCTGCAGCTTGCGGTCGGGGCCGATCGCCGCCAGGAAACGCTCGGCCCAGTCCGCTGCGATCTGCACGAAAGTTTCTTCCGCCTGCATCTTGATGGCGCCGATCTCGCGCTTGGAGATGCCGCCCGTCCGGCACAGCATCGGGATCAGCCAGCGCGGCTCGGCATTCTGCCGGCGTCCGACCGACAGCGAGAACCAGACGCTGTCGCCGAAATCGTCGCGGCGGCTCGGTGCCTCGTCCCGGCGCGCAAATTTTTCGCCCGACGGCGTGAACGGCGCCACGTCGAGAAGATCCTCGGGCGCCGAACGGCTGGAGCGGCACATCCGCACGAAGGCGGCGGCGATCTGTTCTGGCCCGTGCTGGTCGAGAAGCGCCTGGATGAAGCCGCGCTCGTCCTCCTTCATGGGCTCGCCGAAGGCCGGATCCGCGAGAATGCGCTCGTCGTCGCGGCGTATCACGTCGTCGGCCGAGGGCGGGCTCGCCCAAGTCGCCGCCAGACCGGCACTTTGCAGCAGCCGTTCGGTGCGCTTGCGGGCGCTGTTGGGCACGATCAGCGCGCTGACGCCTTTGCGTCCCGCCCGGCCCGTGCGTCCGCTCCGGTGCAGAAGCGTCTCCGGGTTGGTCGGCAGGTCGGCATGGATCACCAGCTCGAGATTGGGCAGGTCGATACCGCGCGCTGCGACGTCGGTGGCGATGCAGACCTTGGCGCGGCCGTCGCGCATCGCTTGCAGCGCATGGCTGCGCTCGTTCTGGCTCAGCTCGCCCGAAAGCGCCACCACGGAAAAGTTGCGGTTGTTGAAGCGCGCCGTCAGGTGATTGACGGCAGCACGGGTGTTGCAGAACACAAGCGCGTTCTTTGCCTCGTAAAAGCGCAGCACGTTGATGATGGCGTTCTCCCGGTCGGCCTGGGCAACGCTCAGCGCCCGGTACTCGATGTCGAGATGCTGCTTCTCCTCGCCGGAAGCCGAGATGCGTACGGCGTCGCGCTGGTAGCCCTTTGCGAGGGTGGCGATAGAGCGTGGCACTGTGGCGGAAAACATCAGCGTGCGGCGCTCGGCAGGGGCGGCGTCGAGGATGAATTCGAGGTCCTCGCGAAAGCCGAGATCGAGCATCTCATCGGCCTCGTCGAGCACAACTGCCTTGAGCGCCGACATGTCGAGCGAATTGCGGGTGATATGGTCGCGCAGGCGGCCGGGCGTGCCGACGACGATATGGGCGCCGCGCTCCAGCGTGCGCCGTTCGGTGCGCATGTCCATGCCGCCGACGCAGGACGCCACCGTGGCCCCGGTCAGCTCGTAGAGCCATTCCAGCTCGCGCGTCACCTGCAGCGCCAGCTCCCGCGTCGGTGCGACGGCCAGCGCCAGGGGCGCCGCGGCGTGGGAAAAGCGCTCGGCACCATCGAGAAGCGTCGGCGCCAAAGCCAGGCCGAAAGCGACGGTCTTGCCGGAGCCGGTCTGGGCTGAAACCAGCGCATCGGCCTGGTCAAGTTCGAGAACGGCCTTTTGCACCGGTGTCAGCTCGACATAGCCGCGTTTTTCCAGCGCCTTTGCCAGCGCGGGAACAATAGCTTCGAAGTTGGACATCTCACTCTTTCGGAATTCGGATTCTCAATACCCGGCGACGGGTCAAATGTCGGCATGCGCCACGCACGGGCGCCACGAGCCAGACGATGCCCGTTCGTACTTCGTGCCGTGGCCATTGTACAGGGCAGTGGTCCGCCTGGTTGCGATTGACTCTTGACGCAAACTGCGTAAAAGCCGGCACCGAACGGGAATGGTTTTTCGATGCGCGGCCTTTTGATGGCGCTCCTTGCCTTCGATATCCCCGGCCCCAATGCGAACCATTGGGCTGGACGCCTTAGCGCGTCTTTCCGTTCCAGCAAAACCACGTTCTTGGTCAAAAAAACCGGTAAAACGACCACCAAAACGGTCTGATTCCCTTGGCCTAACCACCCTCTCCCGGGTCCGGCCCGGGGGTTGAAACCCGCATCGGCCGCGGGTTTCTCCAGAAACCGAGCGGAGAGGGACAGGAGATTTTCGATGAGTTTCAAGGTTGCGATCGTCGGTGCCACGGGCAATGTGGGCCGGGAAATGCTCAACATACTGGAAGAGCGCGGCTTTCCGGTGAGCGAGGTGGTGGCGCTGGCCTCGCGGCGCAGCCAGGGCACGGAAGTGTCGTTCGGCGACCGCACGCTGAAGGTCCGGACGCTCGACCAGTATGATTTTTCCGACACCGACATCTGCATCATGTCGGCCGGCGGCAACGTCTCCAAGGAATGGTCGCCGAAGATCGGCAAGCAGGGCTGCGTCGTCATCGACAATTCGTCGGCCTTCCGCTACGACCAGGACGTGCCGCTGATCGTTCCGGAAGTGAACCCGGACGCGATTTCGCTGTTCACACGCAAGAACATCATTGCCAACCCGAACTGCTCGACGGCGCAGCTGGTTGTGGCACTGAAGCCGTTGCACGACTTCGCCACCATCAAGCGCGTCGTCGTCGCCACCTACCAGTCGGTCTCCGGCGCCGGCAAGGAAGGCATGGACGAATTGTTCACGCAGACGCGGGCCGTGTTCGTCGCCGACCAGGTCGACGTCAAGAAATTCACCAAGCGTATCGCCTTCAACGTCATCCCGCACATCGACGTCTTCCTCGACGACGGCTTCACCAAGGAAGAGTGGAAGATGGTGGCCGAGACCAAGAAGATGCTCGACCCCAAGATCAAGCTGACGGCGACCTGCGTGCGGGTGCCGGTGTTCATCGGCCATTCGGAAGCGGTCAATATCGAGTTCGAAAAGCCGATCACCGCCGATGAAGCGCGCGAGATCCTGCGCGAGGCGCCGGGCTGCCAGGTGATCGACAAGCGCGAGGACGGCGGCTACATCACGCCGCTGGACTCGGCCGGCGAGGACGCCACCTTCATCTCGCGCATCCGTGAGGATTCGACCATCGACAACGGATTGTCGATGTGGATTGTCTCCGACAATCTGCGCAAGGGCGCGGCGCTCAATGCGGTGCAGATCGCGGAGCTGCTGGTCGAGCGCGGGCTGATCCAGCCGAAGAAGAAGGCGGCATAGTTTTCGCTCACTGGCTCGGCCTTCGGCCGGTTTAGTTTCGCTCACGGGCCGCACCGCCGCTTCGCGGCCGGCCCTTCGCGGGAGCGCCGGAAAGCCGGCGGCCCGCAGTCGCGGGCTCGGCCTTCGGCCGATAGCTCCCTTCTCCCCGCTCATGAGGAGAAGGTCCCGGCAGGGGGATGACGGGCGGCACCGGCATCTGAAGTAAACAGCAGGTGCCGGCGTCACAGCGGGCTCTCCTCCGCCAGCTTCTCCAACATCGCCAGCGCCTCCTCCGCCCGGTCGGCGGGCACGAACAGATAGTCGTGGTAGAAGGCCGAGACCGGATTGACGCCCATGCCGGCGGTAGCCAGCCGCGCGGTGATGGCGGCGAGGAAGCCGACCGCTTCCAGCGACGAATGGACGTTCAGCGTCAGCATCCGGCAGCGGAATGTTGGTTGCAGGCCGGCGGCTTTGGCCTCGTCCTCAGGCACGATCAGCGTCGAGCCCTCGTGCTCGTAAAGCAGCATCAGCGGATGAAGCTCGCCGGGAATAGGCGCACCGGGCGGCAAGCTGGCAAAGACATAGACACCGGCTGTCAGCTCCGGTTGCATTCCGGCCAGCAGCGTCTTCAAATCGGTTTCGCCGGCCATGCCATGCCTCCCGGATATTGTGCGGATCACCCTGCCGAGAACCCGCGTTTTGCGGCGATGATTTTGCGGGCCACTTGATCACACGAGACCCGCTTGGTCTGCCGCCGACCTTCTTCATTGGATCAAATCGCCAGGTTGCGAGTTAGGGGGTGCAGCGGCGAGGACGGTACCCTGTTGGAGAGGAACGACAATGAAAAAGGTGATGATCTTGATGGCCCTGCTGGTACCGCTCGGTGCCTGCTCCCGTACTGAGCAAGGCGCGGCAGTCGGCGGCCTGGGCGGTGCGGCGGTCGGCGCCGCAGTGGCCGGCAACCCGACCCAGGGCGCGGTGATCGGCGGCGCGGCCGGCGCTTTGGCCGGTGCGCTGATCGGCCGTGCCAGCGAAAGCGGCCAGTGCCGTTATCGCGGCCGCGACGGTCGTGTGTACATTGCGAGCTGCCCACAAGGATATTGATCGGGCCGCGTCATACGGATCAACTGGCAACAGCAAAACGGCGGGCAGAGGCCCGCCGTTCTGCGACTGGGGATGGATGAATTATTCGGCGCTGGCGGCTTCCGCCTCGGCCGGGGCGGCGGTTGCGGCGGCAACAGCGGCGGCGGCATCTTCCTGCGCCTTCTTCAGCAGCGCTGCGCGCTCCTGCGTCTTTTTGCCGGGCTCGGCCTTCTTCGGGTTGGAGCGGGCTTCGCGCTTGGCGATGCCGGCTTCGTCGAGGAAGCGCAGCACACGGTCGGTCGGCTGGGCGCCGTGCGACAGCCAATGCTTGACGCGCTCGGCGTCGACCTTGACGCGTTCGCCGTCCTTGGGCAGCAGCGGGTTCCACGAGCCGAGCGACTCGATGAAACGGCCGTCGCGCGGCGAACGGGCATCGGCGACGACGACGTGGTAATAGGGACGCTTCTTCGAGCCCGCACGGGCCAGTCGGATTTTCAGTGGCATTTCTTTTCTCCTAAAAAGCTCTGATTTGGTTGATCGGTTGGTGGCTGGTCCTCAGCCGGTTTTCGTCACGCCGTTGGAAGCGGCGATCTGCTCGTGATGGCGGATCACTTCGCGGACGACGAAGTTCAGGAATTTCTCCGCGAAATCCGGGTCGAGATGGGCGTGCTTCGCCAGTTGGCGAAGGCGGGCGATCTGCTCCTGCTCGCGTGCCGGATCGGCCGGCGGCAGCCCATGTTCCGCCTTCAGCACGCCGACCGCTTTGGTGCAGCGGAAGCGCTCGGCCAGCATGTGGATCAGCGCCGCGTCGATGTTGTCGATCGAGGCGCGATAATTGACTAGCGCCGCACGCGCGTCGGCCATGTCCTTTTCTTCGTTCATGGCGCCCTCATTTCTTCTTGCCGAGGCCGGGTAGGCCGCCGCCAGATCCCGGCAAACCAGGAAGCTTCATGCCGCCGGGCAGCCCAGGCAGACCACCGCCACCGGGAAAGCCGCCGGGAAGGCCCTTCATGCCGCCGAGCCCGGCCGCCTGTGCCTGCTTCTGCAAGGCTTCGAGCTGCTTGGGATCCATCTTGGAGAGGTCCGGCATGCCGCCGCCCATCATGCCGCCGGGGCCGCCCGGCATCATGCCACCGAGCCCCATCTTGGAAGCAAGCCCGCCCATCATGCCGCGCATCAGGCCGCCGCCTTTGCCCTTGCCGCCCATCGCCTTCATCATGTCGGCCATGCCGCGATGCATCTTCAACAGCTTGTTGATTTCGGCCGCGTCGGTGCCGGAGCCGGCGGCGATGCGCTTCTTGCGCGAGTGCTTCAGAATATCGGGATTGGCGCGCTCGGCCTTGGTCATCGACGAGATGATGGCGAGCTGGCGGCCGAACATCTTGTCGTCGAGACCGGCGGCGGCCATCTGGTCCTTCATCTTGCCCATGCCAGGCATCATGCCCATGATGCCGCCCATGCCGCCCATTTTCGACATTTGCTGAAGCTGGCCGGCGAGGTCGTTCAGGTCGAACTTGCCCGACTGCATCTTCCTGGCCATCGCCGCCGCCTGCTCGGCGTCAATGTTCTCGGCCGCCTTTTCGACGAGGCTGACGATGTCGCCCATGCCGAGGATGCGGTCGGCGATGCGCTTGGGGTGGAATTCCTCCAGCCCGTCCATTTTTTCGCCGGTGCCGATCAGCTTGATCGGCTTGCCGGTGACGGCGCGCATCGAGAGTGCTGCGCCACCGCGGCCGTCGCCGTCCATACGGGTCAGCACGAGGCCGGTGATGCCGACGCGCTCATCGAAGCTTTTCGCCAGATTGACGGCGTCCTGGCCGGTCAGCGAATCGGCGACCAGCAGGATCTCGTGCGGCGACGACACCTTCTTGATGTCGGCCATCTCGATCATCAGCGGCTCGTCAATATGGGTGCGGCCGGCGGTATCGAGGATGACGACGTCATGGCCGCCGAGCTTTGCCGCCTGCACGGCGCGGCGGGCGATATCGACCGGCGTCTGGCCGGCGACGATCGGCAGCGTGGCGACCTTGACCTGCTCGCCGAGTTGACGGAGCTGCTCCTGCGCGGCGGGACGCCGCGTGTCGAGCGATGCCATCAAGACCTTCTTGTTCTGGCGCTCGGCCAGGCGCTTGGCGATCTTGGCCGAGGTCGTCGTCTTGCCGGAGCCCTGCAGGCCGACCATCATGATGACGACCGGAGCCGGTGCATTGAGGTCGATGGCGACGCCCTCGGCGCCGAGCATCTCGACCAGCTCGTCATGGACGATCTTGACGACCATCTGGCCGGGCTTGATCGACTTGACCACGGCGGCGCCGACGGCCTTCTCGCGCACCTTGTCGGTGAAGGAACGCACCACTTCCAACGCCACGTCGGCCTCGAGCAGCGCACGGCGCACCTCGCGCAGCGCCGCCGAGACATCCGCCTCCGACAGCGCGCCGCGGCCGGTGAGGCCGTTCAGGATCGAACCAAGGCGCTCTTGCAGGGACTCAAACATTGGTCAAACCGCCGTGCGAGAGCGCCTTGGATTCATGCTGATCCCCGTCGGGCCTGCGGCCCTCCACGCCTCTTGTGCGTTCCTGTAGCGATTCAAACATTCTTTTTCCTTTTCCCTGGCACCCGGATGATGCCCGAGAGGTAATGCGTTCGCGCCGACTGTCCAAGCAAAAGCCGGTCCGGGCAAAAGCCCAAAGCCAAAAAGCACCCGGGGGCGCACAGCGCTGCCGGGTGTTGGCCTCCGGGATCGATTTACAGCACTTCACCTCAAAGAGGTTTCGGCGTCCCGGTCGGTTTGCTCGGAGGAATACTCGTCGCGGAATTTGCGGCGTGTAGACAGGAAATCGGCCGCAGAGTCAAGCTTTGGTCAGCGTTGTGCCAGATATGCTCAGGGCGACCAGGCAACGCGCATCAGCGCACGCCGCCGGCGCGCGTCATATCCGGTTCCACTTTCAGCGGTGAGCGCGGATGCAAAAGCAGCAGAACGGTCAACAGGCTGCTGACGATGCCGATCGCGGCGATGAGGACGGCGTCTAAAGCCGTCCAGCCGGCGGCTTCGAGCGGCTTGGCGTTGAACAGGGCGAAGGAATTATAGCTTTGCTGATGCGAAATCAGCAAGAAGCCGGTCAGATTGTTGCCGAGATGGGCGCCGAAGCCAGCACCCAGATTGCCGGTGGCATAGACCAGAAGCGTCAGCAACAGTGCAAAGGCGGCGATCGAGGCCAGCACGCAGGCGTTGATGGCGGTCGTCGAGCTCGGGCTCCAATGCAGGGAGGTGAACAGCAGTCCCGGCAGCAGCGCCCAGATAAATGGATTTTGGAACCGGCTCGCCAGACCCCTGAGCAGATAGCCGCGGAACAGCATCTCCTCCGACGAGGTCTGCAGAAAGGTCAATGCAGCGATCGGGATCAGGAACAAAAGCCAGGACGACAGGCCGATCGTACCGCGCGCAATATCGGGCTGCAGGCCATAAAGCAGGATCTCGGAAAGCAGCGAAGTGATCAGCACCGCGGCCAACCCTTTCAGGAACCCCGACCACGAAATGCGCCGGCTGATGCCGATCAGGGCCGTCAGCTTCTCGCGATGGATCCAGCGCATGGCAGCCCAAAGGCCGAGCCAGATTCCGGCAAAGGAAGCCAGCGCCGCGAGGATGCCCGCGGGCGATGCCATGAAATCCTGCACCGCCCCTCCAGCTGGCGGGGAGGTGCCTGACGACGCCTGCCAGACGGTAAAGGCATAGGTGCCGCCGAACAGCACGGCGACGGTTGTTGCGACCCAGAACAGGACGACGATCGCCGTCCCGAGCAGGAGGCGAGGCAGGGTGGTCTTGTTGTTGGCGGTGTGCCGGTACTGTTGGAAGGCAGTTGGATCGATGGTCACGCGGGCTCGCTGGCTGGTGCTTCGGCTCGCATGGTCTAGAGCATCGGACGCAAAAGTGAAAACCGGTTTTGCAGCAGCAATGCCGGCTGTGGCAATGTCGGGAGTCTGAGCGGCCGCCACTACAGGGCGACCGCTCTGTTGGCGACGTCAGCGCACGACGTACATGATGCGCCTTGTGTCCGGATCGACCAGCGCCGGCTGGCCGTTCACATAGACGTAGCGGTAATTATAGTCCGGAATCTCGCGCAGCTCGACGGTGTCGGGCAAGGTCGCGCCGGTAACCACCTCGCCCTCGAGATAGACCGGATCGAGTCGATTCGTTTCGACATACGTGCGAACCTCGGCCGGCGGTCGCCGGATGGGCTCGATCGCCTCGCCGGCAACGATTGCTCCGGTATAGTTGTCGGAATATTCGACGCTATCGGCGGGCGCTGTCACGACGGCAATGTCGGCGCTGGCCGGACGCTGCGTCAGGACCACGCGGCTGCCGCCGAAATCCGCCGTCACATAGTCGGAATAGACCCAGCCCTGGCCGTTGGCTTCGGCGATGGTGCACCATTTGCTATTGGCAATGCAGCCATCGAGCGTCGCAGACTGGCCGGCGGCGAGCACGCCGATAACCGGATATTGCGGGCCGGGGCCGGCGCGTACATTGAGATCGGTGATGGCCGAGACGGCGGTGTCGGCCAAAGCAGAGCCCGACATCGCTGTGAGCGCGCCGGCCACCGCCGGAAACAATATGCGTTTCATGATCTTCTCTCCGTTTGCACAGTCCCTCGGGACCGAAAACGAAGCAAAGCCGCATGCGTTCCGGCTAAAAAGCCTCCGCCGGCTCACGATTTGTTCCAATAATTTTCGGCAGGTCGGTCAAAAGCTCGTGAACAAAAGCAAGTTTTTGCGCCGCCACGTCCGAGATTACGAAGGGATACAGGTCGGGCAGGCCCATGCAGCGGTTGATCGAGTTGGAAGCTTCCGACAGCACCAGCCAGCGCGCGAGGATATTCTCGAAAGGCTCTGGCCTGGCGGCGGGTTCCGATGGTGCCGGCTGCTGCTCGCCGCCGGTGTCAGCACGCGACAGCTCGTTGGCTTCAACGGTCTCCAGCCGGCCGAGCGGTAAATTCAGAGCATGCACCATCTCCAGCGTGTCCGTGATATGCATGTGATGCGCCCAGGTCTCGGCCCAGTCCTCCCATGGGTGCGACGTCGCATAGGCCGAGATATGGCGCTGCTGCCAGTCGGGTGGCGCGCCATCGGCATAATAGGCCTTCAACGCCTGTTCATAGTCGGCACGGTCGTCGCCGAATAAAGCGCGAAAGCCGGCAAGCTTTTGCGGATCGTCGCGGATCAGGCGGTCCCAGTAATAATGGCCGAGCTCATGGCGGAAATGGCCGAGCAGCGTGCGGTAGTTCTCACCCATCTCGACGCGCCGCCGCTCGCGCTCGGCCGAGTCCGCCTCGGCGACATTGAGCGTGATCCGGCCGTTGTCATGGCCGGTCAGGATGCGCTCACCGCCGGGACCGCCACCGATCGGATCGGCAAGAAAGTCGAAAGCGAGGCCGATCTCGTCGCCGGGGTTCTGCTTGGGTGTGACCGGCAGACCGAAGGCGAGCAGCGAATAGACGGCACGCTTCTTTGCCGCCTCGACACGGATCCAGCGGCGGCGGTTGCCGTCGACCGACAGATCTGGGATCAACTGGTTCAGCACGCAGGCGCGACAGAAGGGTTGGCCAGGCTCCGCCATCCAGTTGCAGGCGCATTCGTCGGCATTGGTGCAGTGGAAGACGTTGGCGCCGGACAGCACAAAGCGCGCATCCTCGGCATTATAGAGCACGAGGCTGGCGCAGTTCAGGCATTGCGCGTTCTCGAAATAAAGACGGTGGCCGCAATGCGGGCAGTCGAAAAGCTTCATTGGCGTCTCAAATCCATTCGGAATGCGGAGGACGATGCGAGCAGGAGAACGCCAAACGCCTGTCACCTGCCTGCGTTCCCGCCGGTTGACGCTATTTTGCCGCAAGGAGTGTGACCACCTCCCTGGCCACTGCCTCGCCCGATAGTCTGGCGCCGCCGCAAGTCTGCATCAGCGGACCGGCCAAATGCTCGCCGGCGAAGAAGATCTTTTCCGCCACCGGCTGCATCAGCGTGGCGCGCGCCTGCGAACGGCCGGGTCGCGCCGTCGCGTAGGCGCCGCGCACGAACCGCTCTGCGCCCCAATTTGTCATTATCGCGCGTCCGACATGTTTTCGCACGTCGCCGCCAAAGATGCCGCAGAGCCGGTCGACGACGAAGTCGATGCCGGCCGCCTCGCCCGCCGCCGACATCTCCCAGGCGAAATCGCCGCCGACGAAACCGACCATCAGATCGAGGTCGAAGGGAAAGCAAAGGAAGTAGATGTCGTGCCGGGCCAGCCGCTCGATCAGCAAATCGTCGAACGGCTCCAAGCCGAGCCTTGTGCCGGATATTTCGACAGGCAGCTTGGTCAGCATGCCCATCGGCAGGTCGAAGAAGGCGGCGAAATGCGCATCGGGGAGTACCGGCGAGAACGCAATCTTCTCGAAGGCGAGCACTGCCGGCGAGGCGGTGACGATGACCGCCTTGGCGCGGATGGTGCCGCGGTCCGTCACACAGGCGACGCCGGGCACATCCCAGAGGATCTTGCGCACCGGCGTCGACAGTTCCACCGGCACATCGGCGCCGAAGCGGGCAACCAGCGTACCGAAGCCTTCCTTGGTGAAATAGTTCGGATCGAGATCGGCGGCGGCCTGAAAGTCGCGGATCGATATCTCGTCCTCGTCGGCGCCGAAATCCATCGGCCCGGCGAAGGTTGCGGCGGCGCGCGGCGCGTGTCCCTTGGCGAGCAATGCCGACAGACGGTCATCGTCACCTTCCCTCACCTGATGCGCCGCCACCAGTTCGAACAGCCTTGTGTCGGCCACCTTCATCGCGGCCTCTTCGGCTTCGCTTGCCCTTCGCTCGCGGTAGTAGAGATGATCGACATTCATGTCGTGGTGATGAAGTGTCCAGGCGGCGGCTTTCGCCTCGGGAAAGTAGGGATTGCGGTCTGCGGCATGCAGCCAGGCGCAGCCGATGTCGAACGGCACGCCGAAATGCTGGTCGCTGGTCCAGGCGCGGCCGCCGATGCGGTTCATCGCTTCTAACAATTTGAAGGAAAAACCGGCGGCACGCAGGGTCTTGGCAGCCGAAAGTCCAGCCGAGCCGGCGCCGATGATCACGACATCAACGTCTTCCATGCTTGTTCTGTCCCCGCCACAATAATTACTTGATCGTAGGCAAATTCCCGGGCATCCGCCAGTGTGGTGGATTTGAAGTTCCTGCTGTATTGAGTGCATCGGCGCAGCGCCGGGACAGTGACAAGCAGGTGTTTCGCTGGCAAGTTCGCAATTGGGAACGTGATTCAGGCAATCAGGAGAGCAGCATGGCATTTCTTGCCAAGGGGAAGATGTTTGTAACGGCTACGGTGGTGGCGGTGCTTGCGTTGGCGACGGGCGCGCAGGCGGCGGCCAGCTGTGGCAAAAACAGCGCCGGCTTCGATGCGTGGAAGCCGGAGTTTGCCGCGGAGGCGAGGGCCGACGGTGTAGGCTCGAAGGGTCTAGCCGCTCTGGATCGCGCAACCTACGCAACAAAGACGATCGCCGTCGACCGCGCCATCCATAAGGCTTTCAGCGGCTCGGTGGAAGCTTTCATGAAGCGCCGTGGCGCGTCCGCGATCATTGCCAGGGGCCGTGCGCTGAAGAAGGCGAATGCGGCGCTGTTCGACAAGATCGAACGGACCTACGGCGTATCGCCGGGCGTGTTGCTCGCCATCTGGGGTATGGAGACCGGCTTCGGTTCCGCCATGGGCAACCAGAATACGGTCTCTGCTATTTTAACGCTGGCCTATGATTGCCGCCGTCCAGAGTTCTTCTACCCGCATGCCATTGCGGCCCTGAAGCTGGTTGATCGCGGAGCGTTGAGCGCTTCGTCGGTCGGTGCCGCGCATGGCGAGATTGGCCACACCCAGTTCCTGCCCGGAAATGTTTTGAGCTATGGAGTCGGCAACAAAAATCTGCGCGACAAGGCCACGGCGTTGGCTTCCACCGCCAACTTCCTCAAGGGTCATGGTTGGCAGGCCGGCGCGAGCGCGCAATCGAATATCGGCGCAATTGCCGGCTGGAATTCCGCGAGCGTCTATCAGCAGGCCATCGTCCGCATCGCCACAGCGATCGATGCTGACTGATAGAAATCTCTGTTCGATAGAAAGCCCGGCCATGCGCCGGGCTTTCTATTTCACGTCGAGCGCGTAGGAGCAACCGGCGAGCACCTTGCCGGGATGTGAATCGACGGTTGAGACATTGAGGGCAATGCGCGTGGAAAATGTCATGCCGTCGGCTTCCTGGCCGCTTTCGACGAGCATCTTCTCGCCGAGGAATTTTCCCGCCGTCGCGACTTCGGGTGAGATGCCGAGCTCGCGGGCGAGCTCCGGCGCGGAAACATCGTCAAACACCGCCATCGGCCCGGTCGCGGTAAGGACGACGGATGCCGTTTCACGCCCGAACACGCCGACCGTGGCCGGCAGCTCGAATTGCCTAAGGAAAGGATTGCCGGCAGGAACATCCTTCCAGCCGAGTTTTGCGGGCGCATAGGGCAAAACCATTATAGGTCGGAACGTCAGCCCTGCACTCGATCAGCGCGGGAAGGTCGAGGGAGGCGGGGTCATAATCGGTGGCTTTGGCGACAGCCAAGTGCGCCAGGACAGCCAACGCGGGCAGGAGACCGGTTCCAAGAGTGGCCAAGCGCCTGGGCACATCACTCTCAATAATGCGCGTAGCCGCTCAATGGGCATTTCTGAGAGCCTGGAAGGTGCCGTCAACACCGTTGCAGGTACGGAACTTGAGCGTCACGGTGCCGGGGTAGCCGCCTTTGGCTTGCCCTCGATGACTACCGGGACTCCGGAACCCTGCGCGTAGCCGCTCAACGGGCATTGCTGGGAAGTGGGAATCTGGAAGGGGCCGTCAAAACTTTTGCAGGTACGGAATTTGGATGTTTGCTCCGACGGGGCTTGCGTGGATTGACACCCGGTAAGGACGGCCACCGCCCCAAGCAGAAGAAAAATTCTGTTTTTCACTGTCAAAGCCCTCCGACCCGCAGGACAAGTAAGATCAAACCATCGAAAGGTCAAACAGGAAACGATCTGAGAGCGCGGCCTCTATTATATTAGAGACGCCAAATAAAACCCGGCGTCTTCACCCGGTTCCTAACTCGTCTAAGCATTGAGGGGAACGGGCCTGTTGGAATATCAACCCTTGCGGTTGCGCGCGGCCAGCGTCCGCAGCCTCAGCGCGTTCAGGCGGATGAAACCTTCGGCGTCCTTCTGGTCGTAGGCGCCGCGGTCGTCCTCGAACGTGACCAGCGCATCGGAATAGAGCGTCTTCTTCGACTTGCGGCCGGTGACCATGACGTTGCCCTTGTAGAGCTTCAGCCGCACCGTGCCTTCGACGTCTTCCTGGCTCTTGTCGATCATCGCCTGCAGCATCAGCCGCTCGGGCGCGAACCAGAAGCCGTTGTAGATCAGCTCGGCATAGCGCGGCATGAACTCGTCCTTGAGGTGGGCAGCTCCCCGGTCGAGCGTGATCGATTCGATCGCCCGGTGGGCTGATATCAGGATGGTGCCGCCGGGGGTCTCGTAGACGCCGCGCGATTTCATGCCGACGAAGCGGTTCTCGACCAGGTCGAGCCGGCCGATGCCGTTATCGCGGCCGAGATCGTTCAGCGCTGCCAGCATCGTCGCCGGCGACAGTTTTTTGCCATTGAGCGCAACCGGGTCGCCCTTCAGGAATTCGATCTCGACCTCGGTGACCTCATCCGGTGCATCCATCGGCGAGATGGTGCGCTGGTGGACGAATTCCGGTGGCTCGCTCCATGGGTCTTCCAGCACCTTGCCCTCGGAAGACGAATGCAGCAGGTTGGCGTCGACCGAGAACGGTGCATCGCCCTTTTTGTCCTTCGGCACCGGGATCTGATGCTGCTCGGCGAAGTTGATGAGATCGGTGCGCGACTTGAACGACCAGTCGCGCCATGGCGCGATGACCTTGATGTCGGGGTTCAGCGCATAGGCCGAAAGTTCGAAACGCACCTGGTCGTTACCCTTGCCGGTGGCGCCATGCGCGATCGCGTCGGCGCCGGTCTCCCTGGCGATCTCGACAAGATGTTTCGAGATCAGCGGCCGGGCGATCGAGGTGCCGAGCAGATAGGTGCCTTCATACACGGCATTGGCGCGGAACATCGGGAAGACGAAGTCGGCAACGAACTCCTCGCGCACATCGACGATGCGGATGTCCTTGATGCCCATCATCTCGGCCTTGCGCCGCGCCGGCTCCAATTCGCCGCCCTGGCCGAGATCGGCGGTGAAGGTGACGACTTCGGCGCCGAGCTCGGTCTGCAGCCATTTCAGGATGATGGAGGTGTCGAGGCCGCCGGAATAGGCGAGCACGACCTTCTTGACGGCTTTTGCTTTCGACATGTTTTGGGACATTTGGGCGGTTCCACGCGGTGGGCTTCGCGGGCGAGTATCACGGCGTTTCCAGCTAGCGCAAGGGAGGAACAGGCGCCTGGTCGCCGCAGGCACTGGACCAGACGCTGTGGCGACCAGAAGCTGGCGCCGGCAAGGCGCCTGCGCTATAGGCTGCGCGTCTTACTGCCCAGAGCTCGCTCATGTCCTTTATTCCCGACAATGCAACCCTGATCCAGTTCGCCATCGCCACGGTGATCCTGGCGATCACGCCTGGACCGGACATGACGCTGTTCGTGTCGCGCACGCTGAGCCAGGGCCGCGCCACCGGCTTTGCCTCGATGGCCGGCGCATTGTGCGGCACGCTGATCCACACCACGTTGGTGGTGGTCGGCGTCTCGGCGCTGATCGTGGCCTCGCCGATGGCGTTCTTCGTGCTGAAGATTTTCGGCGCCGGCTATCTGGTCTTCCTGGCCTGGCAGGCGATCACAAAAGGGTCGGCGTTTTCGCCGGAGAAGAAGAGCGGGCCGAAGATTTCGCTGGTTCGCAGCTGGGCCGCGGGGCTCGGCGTCAACCTGCTCAACCCGAAGATCATCCTGTTCTTCATGACCTTCCTGCCGCAGTTTGTCTCCGCGCACGATCCCGACGCGCCGGGAAAACTGTTCTTCCTCGGCGCGATGTTCGTCGTGCTGTCGATCCCGGTGACGGCGCCGATGGTGCTGGCGGCGGAAAAATTCTCGGCGGCGATGAAGGCCAGCCCGCGCGTGACGCGTGTCGTCGACTATCTGTTTGCCGGGGTGTTTTCGGCCTTCGCGCTCAAGATCCTGACGGCCCAGGCGAAATAGGCGCATTCCCGGACGTTCCGGCTTGGCGCCAGCTTCCGGCCGAGCGCCCGGCGCTCAGCCAGTAGAAAATGCCACCGACCATGCCGCAGCCGATCACCGCCAGCATGACGCTTGTGTTGGTAACCTCGAAATTGGCGTCGGCCGTCTGGTGGACGAAGCCGAGGAAGACCGCCGCCACCGCCGCGCCCCCCAGCGCATAGAACAGCCAGTCGCGTCGGCCGAGGATTTCGGAGACGAGGATGGCGATGGCCGCCGGCATGAAGGCGAAATAGGCGACGAACAGCGCGACGAAGGGGATCGAGAAATACAGCGAGGCAGTCGCCGCCGGCTGCGCCTGCTCTGGCGTGTAGCCGAGCGACGCGAGGAACATGATGTTGAGGAAGGCGCTGGCGGCCAGCGAGGCGACGATGTAGCCGACAAGGATGACGGCGAAGCGAATCAGATAGGCGACGACGCGATTCACGCCTCGCCGTGCCCCGCGATCATCATCGCTTCCAGCGCCAGCCGGTCGACCCTGCGCATGCGCTCGGAGTCCGACTTGAGCTGGCCGCAGGCGGCGAGAATGTCGCGGCCCCGCGGCGTGCGGATCGGTGAGGCGTAGCCGGCATTGTTGATGTAGTCGGCGAATTTCTCGATCGTCTCCCAGTCCGAGCACTGATAGTTGGTGCCAGGCCACGGATTGAACGGGATCAAATTGATCTTGGCCGGGATGCCCTTGAGCAGCTTGATCAGCCCCTTGGCGTCCTCGATCGAGTCGTTGACGTCCTTCAGCATCACATATTCGAAGGTGATCCGCTTGGCGTTGGACAGGCCGGGATAGGCGCGGCAGGCTTCGATCAGCTCCTTCAGCGGATACTTCTTGTTGATCGGCACCAAAAGGTCGCGCAGATCGTCATTGGTGGCGTGCAGCGAGATCGCCAGCATGACGCCGATCTCCTCACCGGTGCGGAAGATCTCGGGCACGACGCCCGAGGTCGACAAGGTGATGCGCCTCTTCGACAGGGAAAGCCCGTCGCCGTCGGATGCGATCAGCAGCGCCTTCTTCACCGCCTCGAAATTGTAGAGCGGCTCGCCCATGCCCATCATGACGACATTGGACACTTTGCGGCCCTCGGCCGGAACGATGGCGCCGTCGGGCGTATCGCGGTCGGGGAAATCGCCGAGCCGGTCGCGGGCGGTCAAAAGCTGGGCGAGGATTTCCTCGGCGGTCAGGTTGCGCACCAGCTTCTGCGTGCCGGTGTGGCAGAAGGAGCAGGTCAGCGTGCAGCCGACCTGCGAGGAGATGCAGAGCGTGCCGCGGCCCTCTTCCGGAATGTAGACGGTCTCGATCTCGACCGGCCGGCCGGCGCCGCGCGGCGGAAAGCGGAACAGCCATTTGCGCGTGCCGTCGGAGGAAATCTGCTCCTCGACGATCTCGGGCCTGGCAACGGTGAAATGCTTGTCGAGCTCGGCGCGCAGATCCTTGGAGATGTTGAACATGCCGGCAAAATTGGAAACGCCGCGCACATAGATCCAATGCCAGAGCTGCTGGGCGCGCATTTTTGCCTGGCGCTCCGGCACGATGCCGGCGGCGACGAGGGCGGCACCGAGTTCGGCGCGCGTCAAGCCAATCAGCGACGGCTTTTCGGGCAGCGTGCGGGTGCGCAACGCGTCACGAGCGCCCTCGGCGGTAAGATCGAATGAAAGGGTCATTGTTGCGCCAATATAAGCGATTTGCGGCCGATTACAGCATCGTGCCCGAAATGAAGCGCGGCGCATAGCACAGCTTGGCGGCGGAGTCATGCAGCGTGCGCGAGGCTTGAGACCAAACTGGCTTTTCCGATTTGCGCTGGGCGACCAATTGTCGATCTCGGCGCCGCCCCTCATTGCCCTGCCGGGCATTTCTCCCGGTGAACGGGGAGAAAGAGGCCGGCCGCAGCGCCAGCGCCATGCTTGCAACGCCGGCGATTGGCGAAATCATCGAAGGGAGCGTCCCTCGCCCCGTTTACGGGGAGAGGATGCCGGCAGGCAGGTGAGGGGCAGCGCCGGCGTTAAATAGAGGCCGGTTCAAGCCTGCCTCCGATCGCGCCCTGCCTACTTACACTTGGCGATTGAGGCCAGCGCCGCCGAAATGCCCTTCAGCGAAAAAACGTAGGTGGTGGTGTTGCCGCGGCCGGACTTGGCCGACACCTTCATATCGGTTCCGGTCTTCATCGCGGCGATCAGCACCGGCTCCTCGGCGGCGTTCTCGACCCAGGCCGACTTGCCGCGCGTGAACATGGAAAAAGACTTCTTGTCGATGGTGACGGTGGCCTTGGAACCTTCCTGGAAGGTATAGCCGGCGATGAATTGCGGCTCGTAGGACACCTGCTGCCCCGGCCGCTGGCTGACGAAGAAGAACATGTCGCCATGATCGAGCGTCGGCGGCTGCTTGTCGGTCGGCACGGTCAAGACATAGCAGACCTTGCCGCCGCCCGATGCCTGGTAACTGTAAGTGCCCCAGGCATTGTGCTGGCCGATCTTGGTTGCCGACTGCGCCAGCGCAGGCGCCGTCAAGGCCACCAGGGCCAGGCTGGAAACTATAGCAATCAATCCGCGCATCGCTTTTCCCGTATTCCAACTGGTGCGGCGGCAGGCCGGCTCGGCGTCCTGCCCGTCGCTTCATTTTGATTTAATCTGGGTTACCAAACGGTGAATTTTCCCTGACAAAAGGATGTTCACGCCAGAAACCGCCGCCGTCTTCGCGCTGCCGCTCGAAAAAGCGGCTGTCGCAATGTCCCTGCCGCGACTTGGAGGCCACGAAAACGGCAAGAGTTTGACTTTTCAAGCAGCTAGGTCTTGCAGCCATCCCGGCTTTTCTGAGGTACGTGACGAATTTTCCTCCAGACGGTATCATGTCTACGTTCGCCTCCACGGCGCTCGGCCAGGGACCCCTCCTTGGCGGCTACGGGAGATTTGGCCATGGCCATTTCCGAGACAGTCCTGATCCTGGCGGGCGGCACAGCCGTCCTGGCGATTGTGTTCGGCATTCGTGTCGCCATGCGGACGGTGGCCGGTGGCGCGGTGCCCCGGTCGGATGCCGGGGAGGCGGCGGGCGGATCGGGCGCGCCCGACGTGGCTGGGGTCATTGCGCTGCCGCCTTTGATCTTTCTCTGCTTCCTGGTGGCGGCAGCCGTCCTCGAGGTGCTCGTTCCGCTCCCGGTCATGGCCGGGCAGGCGCTCGCCCGCTATCTGGCCGGCGCCGTGCTCGCGGTGTGCGGCTTCGTGTTCATCTTTATGGCGGCGGGCCGCTTTCAGGCCGCTGGCACCAACATACCACCGACCTTGCCGACGACGGCGCTGGTCGTCGACGGTATCTATCGGCGGACCAGGAACCCGTTCTATCTGGGAGCGACCCTCGTCTATCTGGGCCTCGGCGTCGCGGCCGGAAGTCTTTGGGCTATTGCGCTCGTGGTCCCGCTGCTGCGGGTGATCAATACCGGCGTCATCGCGCCGGAAGAGCGCTATCTCGAGCGGAAGTTCGGAGATGCCTATCGCGCCTACAAGGCGCGGGTGCGGCGGTGGGTTTGACGGCCGGAAAAGTCGGTTCTCGCGCCATTTTTTGCGCCGCACCGGCTCAGCTCTTGTCGGCGATCGCCTGTTTGGCAGCGAGCCGGTGTGCGGGCGTGATGTGGGCGCTGACGGTTGTGATCGCGGCGGTCAGCACGGCGATGTCGTCGGTGAAGCCAAGCCCAAAGATGAAATCGGGGATGACGTCCGTCGGCAGCACGAAATAGCCGAGCGCAGCCAGCAATGTGCCCTTGGCGCGCAGCGGCGTCTTCTTGTCCATGGCGCAGTAATAGGCGGCGACCACCTCTTCCATGAACGGGATCTGCCGGGCAGCCTTCTTCGCCGTGCGCCAGAACTTTTCGCGCACTTCGCTCTCATTGCCCGGCTTGCTGCCGAGGCCGAAGAAATCAAAACCGGATTTTTGCGCCATCAACCTCTCCTTGCCGCCGCTGCGTGGCTTCACGCACGACGGCAATGCAAAATGTGGTGAAAGCCGAACCCGGCTGCAAGGTGCTGGCAGGTGTCAGCCGCCGAAATAGCGGTTCATCTTTCTGGCCAGTTCGAAATCCAGCGCGGTCAGGCCGCCGGCGTCATGCGTGTTGAGGGTCACGTTTACCGTCTTGTAGACGTTCGACCAGTCGGGATGGTGGTCCATCTTCTCCGCCGCCAGGGCGACGCGGGTCATGAAGGCGAAGGCTTCGGAGAAATTCTTGAAGGTGAAGGTGCGGCTGATCGAACCACCATCCTTGGCCAGCGACCAGCCGTCGAGGCCGGCAAGTTCGGCGCTGATCGCCTCTTTTGCAAGTTTTTCCCTGGCCATCCGTCTACCGCATGATCCGCGAAGCGTCGGGGGCGTCGACCAAACGGCTGGCGGCCCGGCTGTCGGCACCCGAAAGCGGCCACGCCTCCTCGACGATGTAGGGCCCGCCGCCGACCGAGTCGCGCGACGACATCAGCACGAAACGGCCGACCCGGAACGGCAGCGTCGAAAAATTGCCGCGCGCCGACAGGTACTGGGCAACGTCGAGCGGGCTCGAACTGCGCAGTCGGGCCAAGGTCACATGCGGCATGAACTTGCGCGGGTCGGCCGGGATGCCGAGCCGCTGGCAGATGCGCTCGATTTCGGCCTGCAGTGCGGAAAGATCGGGCGAAGCCGCGACCCCGGCCCACACCGCGTGTGGCTTCTTCTGGCCGAAGGCGCCGACGCCGGACAGCGTCAGCGGGAAGGACGGGCGGTGAACACGGTCAAGCGCATTGGCGATCTCGTCGGCGACGTGGCCTTCCACATCGCCGATGAAGCGCAACGTCAAATGGTAATTCTCGACGTCGATCCAGCGGGCTCCGGGCAGGCCGCCCCTGAGCAGCGACAGCGAAAGAGCGGCATCACGCGGTATTTCGAGGGCGGTAAAAAGACGCGGCATGGGAAGCCTCCTGTCCTCGAATCGAACTCTTGCCCTAGCGAATCATCGATAGTCAAACGGGGCAAGGGGTTTGTTGGTCGCAGGCCTGCCTAAAAGCTTCCCTTGCGGAATGTGTCGCGGCCGGGTCCTGCCTCAGCAAGGGCCTTGCCTCAGGAACTGCCCCGTACCGCATCGATGGCTTTCTCCACGCCAGGCAGGATACCCTCAACGATGCGGTCGACGCCTCGGGCGTTTGGATGAAGGCCGTCCTCGAGCTGCAGGACGGATTGGCCGGCAATGCCTTCGAGAAAGAAAGGATAGAGCGGCACGTCGTATTTTTCAGCCAGTCTCGGAAAGATCGCGTCGAAGGCGTTCTGGTAATCGGCGCCGAGATTGGGCGCCGCGCGCATGCCGGCCACCAACACGGCGATCTTGCGCTGCTTCAGTTTTGCCAGCATGGCGTCCAGGTTCTTCTCCGCAATGGCGGGCGAAACGCCGCGCAGCATGTCGTTGGCACCGAGCTCCAGGATGACCAGCTGCGTGCCGTCCGGCACCGACCAGTCGAGCCGCGACAGGCCGCCGCTCGTCGTATCGCCGGAGACGCCGGCATTAGCGACCGTGACATCGTAGCCCTTGGCGCGAAGCACCGCCTGCAGCCTGTCGGTGAAGCCCTGGCCTGGCCCGAGGCCAAAACCCGCCATCAGGCTATCGCCGAAGCCGACGATGGTGAAGGGCTCGGCGCGCGCCGACGAAATGGCGCCGAAAATCGCAAGGAAAAGGGCGAAGGCTGCGGCAAAGGTGTGTTTGAAAGCCATGCGGCAGGCCCCATATGACCAGGAACATCTGTTGGCGAAGGCAGGTTCCATCTTTGTCGAGCATCGGATGCTCTAGCCCTCACTCCCCATATAGGACGATTTGATTTTGGAAGAAGCCGTCATTTCGCTGAAAGACGTATCGCTGACGCTCGGCGAAGGTGCATCCTCGGTCCATGTGCTGAAGGGCGTCAGCCTCGATGTAGCGAGCGGCGAAGCGACAGGGATCGTTGGACCTTCAGGTTCGGGAAAGTCGACATTGCTGATGGTTTTGGCAGGGCTTGAAAGGGTCGATTCGGGAACGGTACGAATTGCCGGCGAGCTGCTCAACGGCAAAAGCGAAGACCGGATCGCATCGTTTCGGGGACGAAATATCGGCATCGTCTTCCAGTCTTTCCATCTCATCCCCAACATGACGGCGCTGGAAAACGTCGCCGTCCCGCTGGAGCTTGCCGGCCATGCCGATCCGTTCGGTGTGGCGGCGCGCGAGCTGGCGGCGGTCGGTCTCAGCGATCGCGTCACCCATTATCCCGGCGAATTGTCTGGCGGCGAGCAACAGCGCGTGGCGATCGCCCGGGCGCTGGCGCCGTCGCCGCGCATGCTGATCGCCGACGAGCCGACCGGCAATCTCGACCAGGCGACGGGTCGGCACGTCGCCGACCTGCTGTTCGCCAAGGCGGCCGAACGCGGCATGACGCTGGTGCTGGTCACGCATGACCCGGTGCTCGCGGCGCGCTGCTCGCGCCAGGTGTCGATGCGGTCGGGACGGATCGAGGACGCGCCCGAGCCGGCTTCCAAGGCCGGCAAGGTGACAGCCTGATGCCGCTGTCGCAAACGCTGAGGCTCGCCTTCCGGTTTTCGCTGCGCGAAATGCGCGGCGGGCTGTCCGGCTTCCTGATTTTCCTTGCCTGTATCGCGCTCGGCGTCGCGGCAATCGGCGGCGTCAATTCGGTGGCGCAGGCGATTTCCGCCGGTGTTGCCAACCAGGGCCAGACGCTGCTCGGCGGCGATCTGCGCTTCCAGCTCAACCAGCGCGACGCGACCAGAGCCGAACGCAGCTTCATGGACCGGCTGGGCACGGTTTCGCACAGCGCCAACATGCGTTCGATGGCCAGGCTCGAGGACGGTTCCGACCAGGCGCTGGTCGAGGCCAAGGCGGTCGACGGCGCCTATCCGCTCTATGGCGCGCTGGAGACCGAGCCGGTGCTGTCGAGAGAGGATTTGTTCGGCGAAAAATCCGGCGTCTTCGGCGCCGCTGCGCCAGACCTTTTGTTCGAGCGGCTGAACCTTCGCATCGGCGACCGGCTGAAACTGGGCAGTGCGACGTTCGAACTGCGCGCCAGGCTGGTCAACGAGCCGGATGCGGTGTCGGACGGCTTCGGCTTTGCACCGCGGCTGATGGTGTCGACCGACGGGCTTGCGGCTTCCGGTCTGATCCAGCCGGGCAGCCTGGTCGAGAACGCCTTCAAGGTCCGCCTGCCCAATGGCACCGGCGAGGCACAGCTCAAGGCGATCCAGGAGCAGGCTGCAAAACAATTTCCGCAGGCCGGCTGGTCGATCCGCACGCGCAGCAACGCGGCGCCAGCGCTGTCCTCGAACATCGAGCGGTTCTCGCAATTCCTGACGCTGGTCGGGCTGACGGCGCTGGTGGTCGGTGGCGTCGGTGTGGCCAATGCGGTACGTGCCTATCTCGACGGCAAGCGCGGCGTCATCGCTACCTTCAAGAGCCTGGGGGCTTCGGGCGGGTTCGTCTTTGCCGTCTACCTGGTGCAGATCCTGATGATCGCCGCCCTCGGCATCGCGCTGGGCCTTGTGCTTGGCGCGCTGATGCCGTTCGCGGCGAGCGCGGCACTCCAGTCGGTCATTCCGGTGCCGGCAGAAGGTGGGTTCTATCCCGGCGCGCTCGGCATGGCAGCGCTGTTCGGGCTGCTGGTGACGCTGGCTTTCGCCTTGCTGCCGCTCGGTCGTGCCCGCGACGTGCCGGCGACTGCGCTGTTTCGCGAAATGGGTTTTGAGGGCCGCGGTTTTCCCCGCCCGATCTATATCGCCGCGGCATTCGGCATCGCGCTGCTGCTGGCGGCGCTGGCGGTCCTGTTTTCCGGTGACCGCCGCATCGCCTCGATCTTCGTCGGCGCCACGGTTTTGTCGTTCCTGGTGCTGCGTGTCGTCGGTACGCTGGTGCAGTGGGCGGCGAAGAAAAGCCCGCGCGTGCGTTCAACGGCGCTCAGGCTCGCCATCGGCAACATCCATCGGCCTGGCGCCTTGACGCCATCCGTGGTGCTGTCGCTTGGCCTCGGGCTGACGCTCCTGGTGACGCTGGCGCTGATCGACGGCAATCTGAGGCGGCAGATTTCCGGCAGCCTGCCGGAGCGGGCGCCGAACTTCTTCTTCGTCGATATCCAGAGCGGCGACGTCGATGCTTTCTCCGCGCTGATCGGCAAAGAAGCGCCGCAGGGTAGGCTGATCAAGGTGCCGATGCTGCGCGGCCGGGTGATGGCGCTCAACGGCGTCGATGTCGATAAGGTCAAGGTTCCGGCCGAGGGCGCCTGGGTGCTGCGCGGCGATCGCGGCCTGACCTATGACGCAAAGCTGCCGGAGAATGCGACGCTGATCGAGGGCAGCTGGTGGCCGGAGAACTATGCCGGCGAGCCGCTGGTCTCGTTTTCCGCCGAAGAAGGCAAAGAGATCGGGCTGAAGCTCGGCGATACCATCACCGTCAACGTGCTCGGCCGCAACATCACGGCGAAGATCGCCAATTTCCGCCAGGTCGAATGGGAAACCATGGGCATCAATTTCGTCATGGTGTTTTCGCCCAGCACATTCGCCGGGGCGCCGCATGGCTGGTTGGCGACGCTGACCGAGAAAGACGCGTCGGCAGCCGACGATGCCCGTCTTCTCAACGCCGTTACCCGGGCCTTTCCCGCGGTGACGACAGTCAGGGTCAAGGACGCGCTCGACGTCGTCAACCGGCTGGTGGCACAGCTCGGCACCGCGATCAGGGCGGCGGCGGGCGTGGCGCTGATCGCCTCGGTGCTGGTGCTGGCCGGGGCGCTTGCCGCCGGCAACCGTGCCCGCATCCACGACGCGGTGGTGCTGAAGACGCTGGGTGCGACCAGGAAAACGCTGATCGCGGCCTTTTCGCTGGAATATATGCTGATCGGCCTTGCCACGGCGATCTTTGCGCTGGCGGCGGGCGGTGTGGCTGCATGGTTCGTCGTTGCGCGCATTATGACGCTGCCATCGCATTTCATGCCCGAGGTAGCGGTGGCGACCATCGGCTTTTCGCTGGTGGTCACGGTCGGCATCGGCCTTGCCGGCACGTGGCGGGTGCTCGGTCACAAGGCGGCACCGGTGCTGCGAAATCTTTGAGCGAGAGCCGGTTTTGATTAAATCTCGTTAATGTTTCGGCCGGGAAGGCCAATAAAACCGGATCTCCGGCACTTCACGGGAGCATTACGTCCGGTTACGGTCTTGTCCTTTACGCCAAGAACCATCATATTTCGGCGCAGGCATGCTGGAGCCCCGCCAGCGGCGCCTGGGTTCAAATGGACCTGACACCGGACGGGGCAGAAGCAATATGAGGATTTCCATGGCTGATCCCGTTCGCAATTATCAGACGCGCGCCGTGCCCGGCGCCGGCGTCGATGCTGCCATCGACCAGGGCCTGCGCGCCTACATGATCAAGGTCTACAATCTGATGGGGCTTGGTCTTCTCATCACCGGCCTTGCCGCAGTCGGCACAATCATGCTGGCCACCACCAGCGATCCGGCCTCGGCCGTCGCGACATTGCCAAGCGGCGAGATGCTGACCTCCTTCGGCTACGCGATCTTTGGCTCGCCGCTTAAATGGCTGGTGATCTTTGCCCCGCTGGCAGCGGTGATGTTCCTGTCGTTCCGTGTTCAGTCGATGAGCGTTTCGGCAGCGCAGACGACGTTCTGGGTCTATGCCGGGCTCGTCGGTCTGTCTCTGTCGTCAATCTTCCTGGTCTACACCACCGCCAGTATCTCGCAGACCTTCTTCGCCACCGCCGCCGCCTTTGGCGGGCTGTCGCTCTACGGCTACACGACCAAGCGCGACCTTTCCGCATTCGGTTCGTTCCTGGTCATGGGCCTGGTCGGTCTGATCATCGCGATGGTGATCAACATCTTCCTGCAGTCGTCGGCGCTTTCCTTCGCCGTTTCGGCGGTCGGCGTGCTGATCTTCGCAGGCCTCACCGCCTACGACACGCAGAACATCAAGGAGATGTATTTCGAGGGCGACGAGACTGATGTCGCCGGCCGCAAGGCGATCATGGGCGCACTGAGGCTCTATCTCGACTTCATCAACCTGTTCATGTTCCTGCTGCAGTTTATGGGCGACCGTCGCTAATACGGCGTTCTTTGTTGACCATGATCTTTTCCGAAAACCGATTTCCACTTTTCGGGATCATGGTCTGATTGGACCAGCGAGTTTGGAAAGGGCGGCCCAACGGCCGCCCTTTTCTTTTGTCTCGGTCTTTGATGAAATGGCCGACAGGTGGTTGACGTGCATAAATTATGAGCAGCATCACGATACGGGCCGCGACACCGGCCGACCTCGACCGGATCACCGAAATCTATGCCGACGCGGTGATAAACGGCAGGGCGAGCTACGAACTCGAACCGCCGAGCCGCGCCGAGATGGGCATGCGCTTCGACACTCTGATGGCCGGCGGCTTTCCCTATCTGGTGGCGGAGAAGGCCGGCGCCGTGCTCGGCTACGCCTATGCCGGGGCCTTCCGGCCGCGCCCGGCGTATCGCTTCGTCGTCGAGGATTCCGTCTATGTCGCGCCCGACGCCAAGGGGCAGGGCGTCGGGCTCAAGCTGATGCAAGGGCTGATCGAGGCGGCCAAGGCGGCGGGTTTTCGCCAGATCATCGCGGTGATCGGCGACGGCCGGCCCGACAGCGCCTCAGTGCGGCTGCATGAGAAACTCGGCTTTCGCGATACCGGCCGCCTGGAAGGCTCCGGCTACAAGCACGGACGCTGGCTGGACACGGTTTTCATGCAGTTGCCGATCAATGGCGGGGCGTCGATCCCGCCCGATCCGCAATCGCTGCCCGAGCGGAAGTTCCGCAAACAAAAATAAGGGGTTACGCGTCGACCAGCGTCAGCGTTCGGTCGAACACGCCAAGCACCCGGCCGAGTTCCTGGCCGCGCTTGAGGATGCGCCCGCCGGCGGCGATGACGGCGAATGCGCCTTGCCGGCGCGCCAGCTTCGGATCCTTGACGATCTGGAAAAGCGGCACTTCACTGGTGCGGCGGAAGACGGAAAAAACGGCGCGGTCGGCGAGGTGATCGATGGCATAGTCGCGCCATTCATTGGCGGCGACCATACGGCCATAGAGCCTGAGTATCTGGTCCAGTTCGCGCCGGTCGAACCGCACCGGCTGGTCGAGGCGTTCGCGTCTTGCCTCGTGCAGCGGGATCAATATTGCGGATGCGTCCCCATCCTCCGTCCCGCTGCTGCGATCAGTCATGCCTGGATCCTCGCAATGAATCATACGCCGACCAAAGTTGGCGCTTTCGTCGCCGAATTGCAAGGCCCGGCCGGGCAAGGGCAGCGCCGCGCCGTTTCTGCAGCGTCCAGTCACGTTTGCGAAACGCCTGTTGGAATTGGTGATGCTTTGCCACAATCCTGCCTTTTTTTATCCGTGCTCATGCCCCAATGTCCGACGAATTTACCGGCGTTGCCTGAGACGGTTCGGTCCGGCACCGGCTCGTAAACCCCAAGCCCCCCGCCCACGGGTCTGCGTCGGATCGAACCAACCTCGGTTTTTCCTTGGAGAAATCGGGTGCGACGATCCCAAAACCTAAATGACCGGCGTCAGAAGCAAGCTGACGCCGGTTTTTTATTGGAGGGCTGGATCGGTCCCCAACGTGTCGCGCTGCCGGGTGCGTCGACTGCTTCACTTGATGTCGTCATTTAACAACGTCGGTCGGCGCCGCCCCTCATTGCCCTGCCGGGCATTTCTCCCCGTATAGTGACGGGGAGAAAGACGCCATCATGGAATGGTTTCGCCAACTGCCAACGTTGTAGAATGGGCGCCAAGATTGCGGCCAGTCCCTTCTCCCCGTCGCTATACGGGAGAAGGTGCCGGCAGGCGGATGAGGGGCGGCGCGACGTTCAGTTCAAGGCTTGCGGATAAAGGCTGCGCCCAGGATCGGCCCGGGCAAGCCGTCCTTGCCGACCGACTGCAGCAGCACGGCGCAGCCGCCCTTCTTGGCGATCTCGCTCATTGGCAGTTCGTAGCGCTGCGCCTTGCCGTGCCACATGCCGGCGGTCTGGATGCTGGAAACGGCGTTCCAGTAGGTCATGCTGCGGCCGTTGTTTTCACCCTTGCCGATCTTTATCGTCTGCGGCGGGTTGAAATAGACGATCACGACATGCGCGTCGGCGGGGCCGGTCACGGCGTCGCCGGCATCGATCATGACGCGATCGCTGGTCCGGCTGACCTTGATGCCGACCCGCATGCCTTCGCCGACCCTCTCCATGCGGGCCAGCGCGCCGTCGACTTCCTTGCGGCTGGCGCCGTTGACATGGCTGCGGCCGTTTATGACGGCTTGCGGGGTGTAGACGGAACGGCTGCCGAAGGCGCGCATATACTCATATTGCCGCTCGGTATTTTCCTTGCGGCTCAGCGTGTCCTGCCAGCCGAGGTAATCCCAATAGTCGACATGATAAGCGAGCGCGACGATGTTCTCCTTGGCGGCGAGCTCGGCGAAGAATTCGTCGGCCGGCGGACAGGAATTACATCCCTGGCTGGTGAAGAGCTCGACGACGCCTAATGGCTTGTCGGTTTGCTCGGCAAAGGCACTTCCGGCAAACGCCGAGATGGCCAGCGCAAGGGCCGCAAGCCGCAATGGTCTTCGAGATGACATGGCCGTTCCGATCCCGCCGGTGATGCCGGCTTTGTTCTGATTGTCGAAATATGTGGCAGAAGCGGCAGTCAACGGGAAGTCACGTTGCGGTGAAACTTTGCCGTTGCAACCGCTGGCAAGGGCGCAATAGGTGGAGTTGCACTTCACGATAGAAGCGATTCGGGCGGCAATCAGCATGTGGCAATCTCTCCTGGCGCCGGTCGACCTCTATTGCGAACGGACGGGGCCGGAATTCTGGGCCGAACCGCTCAATGCGCTGAGCAATCTGGCTTTTTTTGCCGCCGGGCTGTGGGGTGTCTGGCAGGTGCGCAAGCGCGGCACCGGTGCCTTCGCCGAAGTGCTGGCCTGGTGGGTGGTGGCGATCGGCGTCGGCTCGTCGCTGTTCCACACCTTTGCCACAAGGGGAATGATCCTGGCCGACGTGCTGCCGATTGCAGGGTTCACGCTGGCCTACACGCTGTTCAATCTGCGACGTTTTCTCGGCATGAAATGGGGCAAGGCGATCGTCATCTTCGTCGCCTTTTACGCCGTTGCCGGGCTGGTGACCTTTGCCGTGCCGGACTGGCTGCGCCAAGCGTCGAACGGGACGACCGGCTATCTGCCGCCATTTCTGGCGCTCGCCTTCTTCGGCGCCATGGTCGCGGCCAGCGGCAATCGCGCCGGCTGGTACAATCTGGCCGGTTCGGCGATCTTCGCGGTGTCGGTCATCTGCCGGATGATCGATCCGCTGGTCTGCGGCAGCTTCCCGCTCGGCACGCATTTCCTGTGGCACATTCTCAACGGGCTGATGCTCGGCGTGCTATTGGCGGCAACAGCGCGGTTTGGTGCGCCTAAAGCCGCGTATAAATAGAAACCGCCGGAGCTTGGCTCCGGCGGTTCGGCACTTTCCGACAGCTGGCGGGATCTAGGCTGCCAGGTCGCGCAGCACGTATTGCAGGATGCCGCCGTTCTTGAAGTAGTCGAGCTCGTCCAGCGTATCGATGCGGCAGATGATCGGAACCTCTTTCACGCTGCCGTCGCCATAGGTGATCCTGGCGATCATCTTCTGCCGCGGCTTGATGCTGCTCAGTCCGTCGATCTCGACCAGTTCGTCGCCCTTGAGGTTGAGCGACGCCCACGAGGTGCCTTCCTCGAAGACGAAGGGGATGACGCCCATGCCGACCAGGTTGGAGCGGTGGATGCGTTCGAAGGACTGGGCGATGACGGCGCGGACGCCCAGCAAATTGGTGCCCTTGGCCGCCCAGTCGCGCGACGAGCCGTTGCCGTATTCGACGCCGGCGAAGATGACCAGCGGCACGCCTTCCTTCTTATAGTGCATGGCGGCGTCGTAGATCGATTCCTCTTCCTTCGACGGGTAATGGATTGTGTAGCCACCCTCACGGCCGTTCTCGCCCAGCATATGGTTGCGGATACGGATGTTGGCGAAGGTGCCGCGCATCATCACTTCATGGTTGCCGCGCCGCGTGCCGTACTGGTTGAAATCGGCGACGCCGACGCCGTGCTCGGTGAGATACTTGCCGGCCGGCGAGGCCGCCTTGATCGAACCGGCCGGCGAAATGTGGTCGGTGGTGATCTTGTCGCCGAACAGGCCGAGCACGCGCGCGCCCTTGATATCGCCGATCCGGCCGAAGCCCGACGTCATGCCGGCGAAATAGGGCGGGTTCTGCACATAGGTCGAATTGTCGTCCCAGGCATAGGTCTGGCCCACCGGCGCCTTGACGTTTTGCCAGTATTCGTCGCCCTTGAAGACGTCGGCATATTTGCGGGCGAACAATTCGCGCGTGACGTTCTTCTCGATGAATTCCTGGATCTCGACGGAACTCGGCCAGATATCCTTGAGATAGACCGGATTGCCGTTGCGATCCTCGCCGAGCGGCTCGGTGGTCAGATCCTTGGTCACGGTTCCGGCCAGCGCATGGGCAACGACCAGCGGCGGCGAGGCGAGGTAGTTTGCCTGCACGTCGGGCGAGACACGGCCTTCGAAATTGCGGTTGCCGGAAAGCACCGCGGCAGCAATCAGACCTTTGTCGTTGATGACCTTCGAGATCGGCGCCGGCAGCGGACCGGAATTGCCGATACAGGTGGTGCAGCCGAAGCCGACCAGGTTGAAGCCGATCTGGTCGAGCTCCTTCTGCAGGCCGGATTTCTCGAGATATTCGGCGACGACCTGGCTGCCCGGCGCCAGCGAGGTCTTGACCCAGGGTTTCTGCTTGAGGCCGAGCCGGTTGGCGTTGCGCGCCAGGAGCCCGGCGCCGATCAGCACGCTGGGATTCGAGGTGTTGGTGCAGGAGGTGATGGCGGCAATGACGACATCGCCATGGCCAAGGTCGTAGTCCGTGCCCTCGACGGCGTAGCGCCTGTCGATCTCGGCGGCCTTCTTGTATTCGGTCTCCATGGCCTTGGCGAAGCCGGCCGGAATGCCTTCCAGCGCGACCCGGCCTTCCGGCCGCTTGGGGCCGGCCATCGACGGGACGACACTGCCAAGATCGAGCTCAAGCAGGTCGGTGAAGACGGGATCGGCCGAGCCGGCGTCGCGCCATAGGCCTTGCGCCTTGGAATAAGCCTCGACTAGCGCGATGCGGCCTTCGTCGCGGCCGGACATGGTGAGGTAGCGGATGGTTTCGCTGTCGACCGGGAAGAAGCCGCAGGTGGCGCCATATTCCGGCGCCATGTTGCCGATGGTGGCGCGGTCGGCCAGCGTCATGTTGGACAGGCCCGGACCGAAGAATTCGACGAACTTGCCGACGACGCCCTTCTTGCGCAGCATCTGAGTGACGGTGAGCACGAGGTCGGTGGCGGTGACGCCTTCTTTCAGCCTGCCGGTGAGGCGGAAGCCGATGACTTCGGGCAACAGCATGGAGACGGGCTGGCCGAGCATCGCGGCCTCGGCCTCGATGCCGCCGACGCCCCAGCCGAGCACGCCAAGGCCGTTGATCATGGTGGTGTGCGAATCGGTGCCGACGCAGGTATCGGGATAGGCGGTGGTCTCGCCGTCCTCGCTATTGGTCCACACCACCTGGCCGAGATATTCGAGATTGACCTGGTGGCAGATGCCGGTGCCGGGCGGCACGACGCGGAAACTGCGGAAGGCCTGCTGACCCCATTTCAAGAATTTGTAGCGCTCCTCGTTGCGCTGATATTCAAGCTCGACATTGCGGGCGAAGGCCATCGGTGTGCCGAATTCATCGACGATGACCGAGTGGTCGATGACCAGATCTACCGGGACCAGCGGATTGATCTTCTGCGGATCACCGCCGAGCGAAGCCATGGCGTCGCGCATGGCGGCGAGGTCGACCACGGCCGGAACGCCGGTGAAGTCCTGCATCAGCACGCGGGCCGGGCGATAGGCGATCTCGACGCCGGCGGTGCCCCTGTCGGTCAGCCAGCCGGCGACCGCCTGGATGCTCTCCTTGGTGACGGAACGGCCGTCCTCGTTGCGCAGCAGATTCTCCAGCAGCACCTTCATCGAATAGGGCAATTGGGCAATGCCGGCGAGGCCGTTCTTTTCGGCCTCGACAAGATCATAGTAGATGTACTCGGTGCCGCCGGCGGTCAGCGTGCGGCGGCAATTGAAGCTGTCGAGTGATTTGGACACGTGCGATCCCTAACTGTCGGTTGCCGGGAGGGAACGGACGCCAGTGGCATGCAAATCACGCGCAAAGGTGCGGGTACGGCCATTTCCGCTATCCGTTCCCAAGCGTCCGGGCCGTTCAAGGCGGCACGCGCGCTGGTTCGGCGCAAATTCGGTTCCCGTGCCGACCGCTGGCACGGATAATGCGGATATAGAGAATTTTCTGGAATAGTTCTAGACACGGAATTGCCATTTTTGCTGCGGTGCACCGAAGCCGCGCTTGAACTTTCGCGAAGGGGAACGGATGCGGCTGATCGCCGAAAATCTGGGCGGCGAACGCGGCGGCGAGACGGTCTTTTCCGGCATCGAATTCGCGCTGGGGGAAGGCCAGGCGCTGGTCGTCACCGGGCCGAACGGCGCCGGCAAATCGACGCTGCTCAGGATCATCGCCGGACTGTTGCCGGTGGCGGCAGGCCGTGTGCGGATCGAAAGCGGTGACGAAGACTTTCCGTCGGTCGCCTCGGCCTGCCACTATCTCGGCCATCTCAACGCGATGAAGACGGCGCTGAGCATTACGGAAAACATGCGCTTCTGGCGCGATTTTTCGGGCGCAGGTTCTGCGGATGTTGAAGAGGCGCTGGAAACCGTCGGCCTGGGCGGCATCGGCCATCTGCCGTTCGGCTATCTCTCGACCGGCCAACGCCGCCGCGCCGCCATCGCAAAACTGCTGGTCAGCCATCGGCCATTGTGGCTGCTCGACGAGCCGACGGCAGGGCTGGACAAGGCTTCGGAGGAGCGATTCGCTATGCTGATGCGGAAGCATCTGGAGGGCGGAGGGATCGTTGTAGCAGCCACGCATCTGCCGCTTGGGCTGGACGGGGCAAAGGCTTTGGTGATGGGGGAGACCGTTTGATGTCGGTGCTCCACGGCGCCCCCCTCTGTCCTGCCGGAAATCTCCCCCACAAGGGGGGAGATTGGCAGCTTCGGCGCTCCACCCATCCTTGTGACGTTGGCGATTGGCGAAAGACCTGGCGACGGCCGATCTCCCCCCTTGTGGGGGAGATGCCAAGTGGTGGCAAAGAGGGCAGGACAGAGGGGGGCGCGACGGAACTCCATCCTTTGCTTGGCTTTCACTCATGCATCGGGACCGCATGGTAATGTGGTCCCTCTTCCTGCGCGATATCCGCCTGAGTGTCCGCGCCGGTGGCGGGGCGCTGACCGGCGTGATTTTCTTCCTCGCCGTCATCGCGACCATCCCCTTCGGCGTCGGTCCCGACCTGAAGCTACTGGCCCGCATCGGCCCGGCGATCCTGTGGATCGCCGCCTTGCTTGCCTGCTTGCTCGGCCTCGACCGGCTGTTCCAAGCCGACCGCGAGGACGGCTCGCTCGATCTTCTGGTGCTTGGCAACGACCGGCACATGCTGGCCCTGACCGTGCTGATGAAATGCCTGGCGCATTGGGCGGGAAGCGTGCTGCCGCTGGTCATCGCCGCTCCCTTGCTCGGCCTGTTCATGAACATGGAGCCGGTCGGCATCGGCGCCACGGCGCTGACGCTTCTGGTCGGCACGCCGGCGATCACCTTCATCGGTGCTGCCGGTGCAGCGGTAGCGGTGGCGTTGCCGCGCGGCGGGCTGCTGATCTCGGTGCTGGTGCTGCCGCTGACCATTCCGGTGCTGATCTTCGGCGTATCGGCAAGCTATGGCGCGGTGGCGGATCCCGATCCGTTTCTGCAACCTTTCGTCATTCTTGCCGCGCTGACCCTGTTCCTCGCCGTGCTCGGGCCGGTGGCGGCGGCGCTGGCGCTGCGCCATGGGACTGATTAGGTGTTTAGTCCCGGCGTTTGATGGGTGGGATCGAGTCGGAACCGTTCGGGCTCTTTTGCCCAAATTTTGCAGATGAACTCATAGGGTGTGAGACCCTTGAGGGTCTTGAGGCGGCGCGCGAAATTGTAGGCTAAGACGAAGTCAGCGAGGTGCCGGCGCAGTTGATCGTGATCGTCATAGTGGAAGCGCTTGACGGTCGCGTCCTTGATGGTTCGGTTCATCCGCTCGACCTGGCCATTATCCGGTATGTGATCTGTGGTGCCTTTTCGTCCTGCTGTTCTTGTTTTGGAACGGCCTTATGGTGAGCCCATCCGGGACGTGGGGCACCGGGA